>JBGOTC010000204.1:0-6083 GCA_041476305.1 Terriglobia bacterium | reverse complement strand
GTCGGCCAGCACGACGCCAATGCCGGCTTTCAGTTCTCCAACGGGTCATCACCGTGCAAGACAGTGAATGGTGCGAGCGCCACGAACTCGGGGTCCCCTTCACAGACCATCGCGCCAAATTTCCAAAACGGGTTTAACCGCTCGCAACCGGTTGTTCCGCTGCCGACAAACAGTTTCAACCAGAAGCGCGCCGTGCTGGACGGATTTGGGATCGGCTCGACCAACCCGACGAGCGCAGAATTGCAGGCTGCACTCCGAAATCCCAATGGGGCCTATCCCAGCGGGGCTTCGAGCGGGGTTTATATGTCCTACCAGAGTGTCGCCGGCGTATTGACCATGCAGGGTGGCGGCATTTACGTGGAGGGCAGCGCAAATTCCATCCAGCTTGCCGCGACCACAGGTCCCGGCCCGGCGAATAACCGCCAGCAGAAATTCACCATCGTTCAGGGCGGGACGACTACAGTCATAACGCTCGACCTTGTAGCTCAGACGACGACGATCAAGATTGGTTCTGGGACCGCAGTGCCGATTGCCGGCCTACCCATGAATAGGAACGCCACTCCGCCGACGGCCGACACGATGCTTTACGTGAACGGGAATATCGGCACTTCGTCATCAACCGGGCTTTCCGGCCCGGGGCAGGGAATCGCCGCGGTGCAGGATTATGCGGGAATCACCATCACCGCCAACGGTAACATCAATATTACGGGAGACATTTTGTACAAGACGCCTCCCGTCACAATGACCCAGAACCAAATTCCCGGGACCCCAGCGGATACCTTGATTCCCGGCAACGACCACCAACAAGTGCTGGGAATCTTCACGGCGAATGGAAACATAAACCTTTACAACCAGCAATCGAACAGGAACCTGGAAATTGATGCATCGCTGGCGATGATTGCAAGCGGCGGCTCCGGCGGCCTGGTCAATCCGGGGACCTCGATTACCACGCTGAATATCATCGGCGGCCGCATTCAGAACACGATTCAGAACATCAACACCACGACGCGTAACGTCTTCTTCGACCGGCGCTTTGCGCAGGGCGGATTTGCGCCGCCGTGGTTCCCCTCCACCTCGGTTACGACAGTGCCGACGGGCGTGGAGAATTCAACCTTGAACGCGCCCGCAGTCTCGCGCGTGCAGTGGCTTTGCAAGTCCTGTAGTTAGCAAGAGACTTCAACGCGACAGAATTGGCAAGCTGGAATCTCTCGCGCCGCCGGGGCCCACAGGGTCCGGCGGCGCTTTAGCTTGTTGGGGGTCAGTCGGGAGGGCGGATTCGCGCTGTGAAGTTGGTGGAGAAAGGCGGAACGGAGCAGGAGAACTGAGCCGGCCATCCCAGATCCGTGAAGGCGTTCCGGCAGAGATGGGCCAGCGATGATGCAGCGTCCGAGGCGTCCTCAGGCCCGGTGAACGGCTCGACATAGATTTGGTAGCTTTGAGATGAGCCGACGGACAGGCGGTCCAGGGAATAAGAGCCGTCAAACACCGATGGGCCAACTCCCGAGCAAGACCAACCCGCCTGAGTGGCAGCCACGACCGCTCCCGTCGCGTTATCCACGACCACCACCTCCGCGGCGAATATGCCGGTCACTCCAGGCAGCGCAGCCAAGGAGAGGGGATTGGCGGGCAAGATTCGGCCGCGAATCGATCCAATGTGCACCACGTCAGTTGGATCTGGATAAAGGACTCGCACGCCAGTGCGGTCGTCATCGGAGAGCGGAGAGTCGATCTGCGGGGACGGGCGATCTCCATTGAAAGTGCCTGGGGGCGGCACGAAGGGGAACATTATGGCGCGCCACACGCCGGAATGGGCAAGACCGAATAGGTGGCCCAATTCATGTGTCAACACGGATTCGAGGTCATAGGATTCGGGGTGTTGCAGGAGAGCGCCAGTTGTCGCGAACGTGAAGCTGCTGTCCGCGGGGCGCACCAAGACGTCCGCGTCGAGAATTTCGCCGATGAAGGTGGACGGAGGATGATTGGGGAAGGATTGAATTCCGACGGAATCAGCGGAAGTCACGCGTGTGAAGGCGAGGACACCGGAAGTGAAAGCCGCATCATTCTGATCGAAACAGATCGTGTTCAGACCGTCAGCAGACGAGCAGGCAACCGCAGCGCTTGTTCGCCCGAGCGAGGCCATGCTTGCCGGAATCAAGGTGGAGCCGGAAACGCCATTCCAAACTGAAAACGCGGTCTGTATGTCGGCTTCCAATTCATTCAGGCGCCCAATACCTGTTTGGTCGATCGTGAATATCGTCACGGGACTCGCGCTCAGGGAAGTGCTCCACCGCCGGTTGATGCCGCCGGGAAGGGAAGGATTCCAGCGTGTGGGTTGGGGGCAGGCCGTGCCGCCGGATTGGGCTGCGGACAGACGCATATCGCCAACTGTGTAGCCAAAGGCATAGGCCTGCGCCACACCGCCAGAGCACAGATAGAGGACGAAGAAGAATGTTGTTGCAGCAGCCCGCAGTTGAAGAGAAGTCACCTTCATCTTGATTCTCCAGTTTGTGAAATCCAGATCATTTGTGCCTTGGAGCGGGGCCGGGCGCGCTGAGCGCATCGGCCAGCTTCTGTCGAAAATCGGACAAAGGGATATTGCGGAGTCCCGACGAAGAGAAGCGGCGGGTTTTTGGATCAAAGACTGCGAATCGGCTGGTGTCTTGCGTGAGGCGGATTTCTCCCGAGGCCTCCCGAATGATGCGAAAGGTCCCCTGCGCCCAACTGGTGACGCCGAGATCACCCGCCGACGTTCGCTCGACAAAGAGAACAATCTCTTCGCCGATTGAAAATTGCGGCACGCCGTCCACGCGCATCTGAATGTTCCCCGCGCGGCCGCCGGGAAGCCGGACACGCAGGCGCTTTTCCGGCACACCCTTGAACGATTCCAGGACGTCAAAATCAGCAAAGGTCCAGAGGGCACCGGATTCCCAGCGGGATTGGAGGGCACGGCACCGCGCCCGAACGATGAACTCGGCGCTATGCGCGAGCGCGTCGAGATCCATGCGCACGAGCGTGGTTGCGGTGGCACCGGGCACCCACGAGAGGACGAGAACAGAACACAACGTGCATGCCGTAAATCTGCGTGAAATCATTTCACCTCCAATGAACCTGATGCGGCGGACTTATCCTTCTTGGGGTTTTCAACGAACAGAGTGCGCGGGCCCCTTTGCGCGGAGCTGGAAACGGAGAGCGTCAGGTTCACAATGCCGAATCCCAATGGTTGTTTGCCGATGATGAAAACGTCCGGCAATGAGGGGCCGGTGATGCTGTACGTGTAGGAGGGGTCGAGGCCGCTGACGGAGAATAGACAAATGTCCACGGTTGCCGTTCCTGAATTCGGTCGCGGCAGAACGACGAATTGCCCGCCAAGGGTGCACGAGTTGGTCTGCGTGTTGAAGACGCCCATCGCGACGATGGCTAGCGTGACGTTTCCTTGCGGAGCTGACGAGCCCGCAGTGGATGGCTCGACGACGACGATGTTTTTGCCTGCGGCAACGGGAGACGCGGGAGTGAGAGGGATCACGTCCGGAATCCCGGCGCCCTGCACGATAACAAAGTTCACGAAATTGGAGAGTGTGGAGTCAGGATTCTGGATTCGGATCGCTAAATTGCCGGGCACGGCCAAGTCACTTGAGGAAAGGGTTGTGGTGCAGTCGCCGCTCGTCGAGCACGAAGTCGTGCGCGCGGAGCCGGCCACGAGGATTGAAGAGCCGGGGCCGGGACTGCTGGAAACGAAATTTCCTCCTTGAACGCGCAAGGTGAAACCGCCGTCGCTGCCCGCAAATGCGCTGGAAGGGAACAGCGAGGTGATGGTTGGCGTCGATGCGATGGATACGCTCGCTGACCCGGTGCGCGAACCATCCTCGGAACTTGTAGCCACAATACTGATGGAGTTGGGAATGGGTGAGGAAACGGGCGCGGTGTAAGCGCCAGTCGAGGTGATCGAGCCACAAGGCGTTCCAATGCCGGAACATCCGGGCCCTGAAAGATTCCAGGTCACGCTTTGGTCGCTGGACCCGAGTACCGTGGCGCCGAAAGGCATGGTTGAGCCGGGCGATACGACGGCGCTCGGCGGAGAAACGCTGACGGAGATGTGGGCGAGAATCGTGATACCCGCAGTGCCGGATTGCGCGGGATTTGCCTGGCTTATTACGCTCAGCGTTACCGGATTCGGCGATGGCACTGCCGCGGGGGCGAGGTAATCCACATTGCCCGCGGGCGCGGTGGTGATGGGCTGGCAGGGGCCGGTGCCGACGGAGCAGATTTGGCCGATGCTTGTGTTGCCGCCGGCGATGCCATTCACCTGCCAAGTGACGTTGGTGTTGGCGCTGCCTGAGACCACAACCGCAAATGTTTGGCGATGGGCGACGGCCCGCGTGGCGCTAAGTGGTGAGAGATTGACCGATGCCTGGTTCGTGATTGCCACACTGGCCGAACCGGAAATGGCGGGATTCGCGTTGGCGCGAGCGCGAACGGCGACGGTGCCGGGGGACGGGATGGCAGCGGGGGCTGTGTAAGTTGTTGAAGTTGAGCCCGCGGCATTCGTCACGGTTCCGAGAGTTGAGTTGCCGCCGGTGACGCCGTTGACGTCCCAGACGACGCTGGTATCCGATGCGCCGGTCACCTGCGCGGAAAATCCCTGTGTCTGGCCGAGGGCGACACTGGACGATGCGGGAGTCACGATAATGCTGATCTGAGGATTGATGGTGATGACCATGGACGCGGCTTTTGAAGGGTCGGCGGCCGGCGTGGCGAGGAGCGTAACCGTGTTTGGTGTCGGCGCAATCACAGGAGCCTGATAAACAGCATTGGCGCCGCTGGAAGAGACCGAGCCGCAAGCCGCTCCCGCGCAGCCAGGACCTGAGAGGCTCCAGGAGATCGTCGCGCTGGGATTGGAATTTGGAAATGGGATGAGCGTTGCGAGATAGTTTCCGGTTGCTCCTGCGTTCACTGTTGCCGGGCCGGAGATGCCGAATGTGAAACGGCTGGTAACAGTGATTGCCGCAGCGGCACTCTTCGAGGGATCGGCGACGCTGCGGGCCGTGAGCGTCACGCTAGGCGAGGAGGGCAGCAGGCTTGGCGCCGTATAGTTGCCGCTCGAATCAATCGCGCCGCAGCTGGGGCCAGCGCATCCGGGCCCGTTCAGACTCCAGGTGACGATGAGATTCGGATTTCCTGAACTGGTGATATTCGCGGCGAGGGGTTGCGTCGAGCCAAGCTCCACGCTCGCGAGAGGCGGCACAATTGTAATCGCGATGTCGCTCATGATGGTCAGTTGCGCGGAAGCACTCGCCGTGGCATCGGCCTGGCTCATCGCCTTGACGGTGACAGCCGCGGGTTGAGGGAGATTCGAGGGGGCAGTGTAGAGGCCGCTCGATGAGATGATCCCGATGGCCGAGTTGCCGCCTGGAATATTGTTCACCGACCAGGTTACGGCCATGTTTGTCGTGTTCGTCACTGTGGCGCTGAATTGTTGAGCGCCGCCAAGTGGCGCTGTCGCAGTTACGGGAGAGACGCTCACCTGAACCTGAAGCGGTGGGGGCGGGGGGGGAGGCTGACCTGACCCTCCCACCCCTGCACACCCCACGCCGCATAGCACGGAGGCCATGAACAAGGGGAGGAGCCAATGGATCACCTCCCGCCGTGACGAGCGGCGGGATTGCGAGACCCAATCGGTTCCAAACCTGTCAGGCACGTTACTCGGGAGAGCAATGCCAGTGCCACAAATTTTCCTTATTGAAATTTTACCAGCCCAATTCTGAGAGACACGATCCTCATTCCGGGTTTACTGTAAGTCCCTCACGTGGTTGTCTTTGTTGATGCGGCCTTGTGAGCGTGCATTGACCGAGTGCTGATAATCCTGCGAAAGGTTCCAATTCCAATCAGCCAGTTGGTTCAATTCGGGAGAGAAGCGAACTGTAGCTGTTCCAAATCGGCGCAATTCCCCTGATTTCTGGTTTCATTGACTTCGTCTGATTCGCAGCGAATAATCTCAATATGGCCCGCCCGGAAGTTGCCCACCGAATCAAGAGCTACTCCGCGGAAACAGGATTTGTTTACCAGTATTGCTTCGTGGAAGTGCG
>JBGOTC010000203.1:0-6087 GCA_041476305.1 Terriglobia bacterium | reverse complement strand
CAGGGATTCTCCCAATGCGACAGGGTCATCAATGAAATCGGTCTTGCCGAAGCGCACCCCGACGATGCGGCGCCCCACCAATGCGCCGCGCAGCCCGCGCACGACCGTCTCGACTTCCGGTAGCTCCGGCACCGACAACCCCTTCAATTGATACTACACCTCTCCATTGGGGATGTTCGGCGAAGGCGCGTTGCAGCTGTTACGGGGTCTGCGGCTGCTTGCCCGGTTCAAACATTCATGCGATAAACTTTGTTCATGACGCTACGAAGAATCCTTCAGTCAATTCTGTTGCTGGGGACTGGGCTGCTTCCCTTCGCTCCAGCGGGTTGGTGCCAGGGCGCGACAGGAAGATCTGCGAACACGGCTGCGACACCAGTGGCGCGCACCGCCGACATCGAAAAGGCTGTCGCGCTGCTTTGCCAACCGAAAGACATCATCCGATCTAAGGATGGCAAAGTGACGGGATGCAAAGTCTGTCCCGAGGGAACACAATTTCGTTCAGATGGACCTATGAGTGATCACTGGGGATTGTACGGCGCGACGTTTGGACATTTTACGTCCCCAACCGACGACAACCTGCTGATCAGCGGCGCCAGTTGCGACTCCCACTCAATGAACTGGGGTGGAACGTTCTTGTTCACTCTCAAATTGGGCCGGCCCCGCCTTGTGCGCTATGACATGGGGTTGATCACGGACAGCTGTCATAAATTTACTTTGTCCAGCGGCCGCGACTTTCTGGTCTGTAAGGGAGGGTGGACTGGCCAGGGAGAAGACAATTCATATGTATTTTCCGCGGTATTTGATGCGAGCGGTGAGGCGGCCACGGATTTTCTTTTTAGCACTCGGGACACGGGTGGGACTTGTGGGGATCCTGATGACACAAAGGTGCGAGTCACCGACATCAAGGATGTTCAATTTACATCGAAGGATTCCGGTCTCCCTTCAGGGATCACCATCACGGCAACACTTGGTGACATAACGTGCGCCAGGTTACTTGCCAAGCGCGATCCCGGCAAACTGCCTGCGGGAGTAAAGACCTACAAGGTTGAATTCGCATTCGATGGGAAGAAATTCCAGGTCACGCCCGCCAGCAAGGCCACTCTCAAACTCTTCGACTCAAACTAAAGGCTCCTCACTGGAGAAACACCCCATCCCTCTCCAGGGATGGGGTGTCTTTAAACGTAATGACGATGGGTCGTTGTAAGCGAACGCCGCCGGATCAGTGCGTGGCGGGCGCGGGCCAGTACCCGGGGTCGGTAATCGACCGCGTGTCCATCTGCGGCGCGTATTTCTTCACCACCGGCCCGATCTCGCTGGCCTTCCCCACGACCACGAATACCAGGTTATCCATCGGGAAATATTTCTGGATAATCCGCTGAGCGTCGGCCATGGTCATGGAGTCCACCTTGGCGTAGAAATCGTCCACGTCATGCGCATCGAGCCCGTAGACCTCCAGCTCGGTGATCATGCCGGCGAGTTGATCCGAGGTTTCCATGCGCCGCGGGTATTGTCCTTTGAGGTAGGCCTTCGCGGAGGCCAGCTGTTCGGGCGTGATTCCCTTTTCGTGGAAGCGCTTCAGGACTTCGAGGGCCATGTCCATGGCCTTCTCCGTGGTCTCGTTGCGCGTGTAGGAGTTGATGTAGAACGGCCCGGCGGCGCGGCGCTGGTCAAAACTGGAACTTGCGCCGTAGGTCAACCCGGAGTCAATGCGCAGCGCGGAGTTGATCATCGAAGTGAACCGTCCGCCGAACAGTGTGTTGATGACCTGCACATAAATGCGGTCGGGGTTGGTCCGTGAAATCCCCACGTTGCCGATGCGGAAATAGGTCTGCGTCGCGTCCGGCTTATCCACCAGGAGCAACCGCTTGCCCGTTACTGGCGCCGGCTCGGCCACCTTCACAGGGGTGATCGCGCCCGCGCTCCAGGATGCGAATTGGGCCGTGAGCAGCCTCTCCATATCGGCGGAATTGAAATCGCCGACGACCGCCAGCACGGCGTTCCCGGGTCGGTAATAATCTGCGTAGAATTTGGCCACGGAGTCGCGAGTGATGTGCGGGAGCGACTGGTCATCTCCGCTGGTTGGCCGCGCGTAGGGGTGCGCGCCCAACAGGTAACCGTTGAAGTAAATGCCAATCACACCCGCGGCGCTGTCTTTCGTGGCCCGCAAGTTGTTGGTGCGCTGGGCCATCAGCTTTGTGAATTCAGCGGCTGGAAATGTGGGATGTAAAACGGGATCCGTGAAAAGCTCCAGCCCCTTGGCCAGGTCCTTCTTCATGAACTCGGAAGAGATGGTGGTGGCCTCCGACCCGGAACCCGCGCCGAATGATTGTCCGATGAAATCGATCTCCGCCGAATACTGTTCCGCGGAGCGCGATTGCGTGCCGCGCCGCAGCATGGCCGCCGCAAAGGAGGCAGTGCCTTCGGCGCCCGCCGGGTCCGAGGTCGAACCCGCCTTGATGACCAGCTCAAAGCTGATCAGCGGCACATCGTGGTTTTCCATCAGCAACACGGTGAGCCCATTGGGCAGCTTTGCTTTGCGGTAGGCCGGCAATTTTAGTACGCCGGTCGGCGCCGGGGTTTGTGCCCCTCCGCGCAGCGTCATCAGCGTGAGAACCAGAATGGGGAATACCGCAGCTAGAACGATCAAACGAATCTTTGTGAATTTGATTTGGTCGGGTGTCATGGCTATTGTCCTCCCCCACTCGGCGGGGTCGCAGGCTTATCGGGGATGAGCGTTGCCACTGTGCGGTTGTTCTCCCCGAAATAAGTCCGCGCCACGCGCTGCACATCCTCCTTGGTGATTTTTTGGTAGGCGTCCGCGGCGTCGAACAGCTTGTGGTAATCGCCAAAATAGACTTCATAGCCCCCGAGCGCGCCGGCGCGGCCATCCTGTGACTTCATCTGGCGGTAGAAGCCGGCGAGTTGAATGTTTTTGGCCTTCTCGAGTTCCTGATCGGTAATGCCGCCCACTTTCACCTTTTCGAGTTCTTCATAAATCGCCTTCTCCACCGCCGCCGGCTCGATTCCCCTCTTTGGCTGCGCGGTGATGGTGAACAGCGTGGGATCGAGCGCCTGCCCGAACCCCCCGCCCGCGGAGAGCGCGAGCTGGTCCTTATCCACCACGCGCGAGTACAACCGCGAACTCTGGCCGGAGGAGAGGACGGTCTGCAGCACGCGCAGCGCGTAGTAGTCGTTGCTGGAGGCCTGCGGCACGTGATAGCCGATCATCAAAATGGGCAACTGCGCGGCTTTTTTCACGGTGATGCGATGCTCGCCAAGCTGCGGAGGCTCTTGCGTGGTGACCTTCGGTGGCGGGTCATGCGAAGGAATCGGTTCGATGTATTTCTGTGCCAGCCGGAAGACTTCCTCGGCGGTCACATCGCCGATCACCACCATGGTGGCATTGGAGGGCGAATAGCCCATCTCAAAGTGGTGGCGCAAGTCCTCCATCTTCCAGTTCTCGATGTCCACCATCCAGCCGACCACCGGCCAGTGGTAGGGATGCGCTTCGAACGCGGCGGCCCACAGTTGCTCGTTCAGGATGCCGAAATTGTTGTTGTCCACCGACGAGCGCCGTTCGGATGCGACCACTCCGCGCTCCGACGCGATGACCTGCGGATCGAAAGCCAGGTTCTGGATGCGGTCAGCCTCCAGGTCGAATGCCGTCTCCAGCGCGGCGGTCGGGAACCAGTCCTGATAGGCGGTCACGTCGTAGGAAGTGAACGCATTGTTTGAGCCGCCGACGGCTTCCAGCGTCTTGTCGAATTCGCCGTGACCATATTTCTTCGCCCCGTTGAACATCATGTGCTCGAAGAAATGGGAGATGCCGGTGGTGCCGGGTCGCTCATTGCGCGAACCGATGCGGTAGTAGATGTACATGGTGACGAAGGGGATGGAATGTTTTTCCTGCACCATCACCTTCATCCCATTCTTGAGCGTTGTGGTCTTTACATCGAAGGTCTGCGCGGAGGCGGAGGGCGCGGCGAACATCAACGCGCCCGCAAGCATCGCGCAGACTGTGAATAAAACTATGGCTCTTCGCATGACTTACCTTTTCCCCCTATTGCCGGTCACCTTTGGGGTGTGACCGGAGATTCCTGCAAATTCGTTTTTCCTACTCGGCCACGATGGCAAACACGCGGCACGGGCCGCCTGACCCGCCCTCCAGCTTGATGGGCGCCACCATCAACCAGGCACCCGCTTCTGGCAGCGCGCTCAAGTCCGCGAGGTTTTCCAGCTGGAAGAGATCCGATCCGAGTGCGAGCCGGTGAACATCGTAAGTCTTCGAGTTCCCGGGGTCCACGCTCATGGCATCGGCGCCGATTCCGTTGACGCGTTTCGCAATCAAGTATTGCACGGCTTCCATCGAGAAACCGGGAAAATGCATGGCCCCCGCCGAATCCAGGTTGCGGTAGCGGGCGGCGTCGGGCCAGCGCGAAGCACAGCCGGTGCGCAAGAGGACGATAGCTCCTTCCGGAATGGGACCGTGGGCTTTCTCCCACTCTTTGACGCGCGAAAGCGGCAGTTGGTAGTCGAGGTCAGCGGCGGATTCCGGCGGAATGCTGAGCACGACGGCAGGGCCGACCAGCTTGCTCGCTGCAATCTGGTCAACCGTCGTCTTGCCGGGAGGAAAGTGCGCCGGGGCATCGAGATGCGTCCCATAGTGCTCAAGCGTCCAGAAGCTGCGCGTGAAGTACCCATCCTTCTCAATCGTGGCGTTCGGCATGGCCTCAAAGGATTTCTTGTCGCCGGGCCAGGGCGGCAGATGATCGTTGATGGTGTGCGTCAGGTCAATGATGCGCCCGCGTCCCCCGGCGAGGCCTGCGAATGCTGCGACAATTTGGCTGCGAGGCGCGTTGACGGACTCCTGAGACATGGTGAGGCTACTATGGCAGCGGCATTCCCGGCGAGGCAACGATGCCCGCCATGCGGAGCAGCTCCTGATATTCCTCTTCCGTGAGGGGCGAAATAATCAGCCGCACATTCTTCGCGAATTTCGTCCGGCGCGCGGCGGGATTGGCGCGCATCTCCTCGAGAGTGACCTGCCGCGGAAGGCGTTCCAGCGCGCGCAAATCAGCGACGAGGATTTTGCCTTCGGAGTCGCCGGGATCTGGATAGGGATTGCGTGTCACTTCCGCCAGCGCGTAGAGCGAGCGCTCCGGCGCCGTGTGGTAGCAGAGCACGCGGTCGCCGCGATGCATCTGCTTCAGCTGGCGTTGCGCATCGGGCTTCGCTCCCGCGCCTCGCCACATCTCCTTGCCCTTCACGAAGAGAGTGTCCCAGTGGTAGTGATGGGGATCGGCGCTAAACAACCAGTAACGGCGCTTGGGAGCCGGTGTGGTCATTTTCGGGTCTTTTCCGGACTTTGGATTTCGCCGGTCGAATTTCTTTGCGGCTGTCAGGCCGCACACTATACATGACTTAGCAGGGGATGTCGAAGGTTTCTGCGGAAAATGTCATTTTTCGGCGGAAGTGTGCAAAATTGGACTAACCTGCAGATTCTAAGAGGTTTGGAAGCAATCCACGTAGATATCCTCCCCGCGGACTTCCACCGGGTAACATTGGACTCCCACGCTGGGATTCATGGTGAGCTTGCCGGTCGTGACGTCATATTGCCAGCCGTGCCACGGGCAAGTAACGACCTTGTCTTTTACCTCTCCCTCGCCGAGCGGGCCGCCACGATGCAAGCAGGTGTTATTGATGGCGTAGAAATTCCCGCCGACGTTCGCGAGCGCGATGGACTTCCCCTCCACTGCGAATTCGCGGATTGCTCCGGCGGGGATTTCATCCTTCCGGGCGGCCTTCAGAAATGACATCGAAAAACTCCTCGGGATTCCGGTATTAGCGCGGAGAAGGCGACTGCGCGACCATCACACCCTGTTTGAAATCCCCGACCATCTCGGGCCGCAGCCGCACTTCGGTGGGGCGCTTTGCGAGCGTCATCTGGTCAATTTTGTCCTGCAACTTCAGCAGAGCGAAAAACAATCCTTCGGGGCGCGGCGGACAGCCCACAACGTAAACATCCACGGGAACGACCTTGTCCACGCCCTGCAAAACGGAATAGGCGTTGAAGGGGCCGCCGACGCT
>JBGOTC010000202.1:0-6101 GCA_041476305.1 Terriglobia bacterium | reverse complement strand
CTCGTTCGATCAGAGACAGCCACCAAACTCGTGGTAAATGGTAATCGTTTTCAGAACATCTGAATCGTGGGGGCGGTGGTTATTGTTGGGTTCACCCGCCCCAAAGTGAAACGCAATGTGAACCCAGTGCTCACTGCAATACCACGGATGATCCCCCTCTCCGATTTTTACAAGGTCCATGAATGCGGGTTCTTTGACACTGCCCCCCAATTGAACGAATGGGATACCCCTAGTTCTGAAGTAATCTTCGACGTCTTTCCGGGCGATCCCAGGCTTGAGGGCTTCCGAGTAAGTCTGAAGAGCCGCTTTGTAATTGGCTTCGCGTTTCTGTTGTGCCAGCGGATCGGTCGTATTGCGGCAAGCAATTGCGCCCAAGGCAGCAAGGACAATCATCGCTACTGATAATGATTTGGAATTCATGCCATGTGGTCTGTGCGAGGGGGGCACCGTTTGACGGCGCATCACCTGGACGTGAGCCCCGCGGATGGATGATACCACCGCGGTAATACACAGAATAGAGAAGGGGGCGCCCGCATCCGACCGTAACGGGAGGGCACGACTTCAGTCGTGCCGAAAACCTCGAGTGTTCGGGGGCTTTAGCCCCTGAGGGACTGGATCAAGCTTGAAGCCCGGAGACGCTGAACTGTAGGGATACTCCTCAGGAGAATTTGCGAGGCGAGCGCGAACCGGATTCTGATGAATGTACGACCGATGCTGTGAAAAATCGCCACCATCCCGGATTCGATGATCGACGTAACCGCGCTGCCAGATTTCACCTTTCATCCCAAGCTCCTTTCCAGCACGGAAAGAAAAGCCGCCCTTAATGAATTGTATCGCCCGCTCCAAGGTTGTTCCGGACGAATTCGTGATGAGCATGTGAAGATGGTTGGGCATCACAACAAATTCATGAACAAGAAATTTGCCCGCGTCGCGATAGTTGAGAATCGTCGCCAACAACAGGTCGACGACTCGGGTGGTTTGAAACAACGCGACGCCGTTCCAGGCTCTGGCTGTGATGAAGTACGTATTTGAATCAGAATGCGCGTGGTCTCGGGGAGGTTTTGCCATGTAACCCCGCAGAGGCTAAAGCCTCATTCTTCCGCACTCGATCAACGGCACGACCTGCCTGCCGGCAGGCAGGCTAAAGTCGTGCCCTCCCATAGATTGTCATCCCTCGATTGTCGCTACGGAAGTTTTAACCTCCCAACCATATGTTCGGGGTGACGGCAAAATGCATACGACGAAAAACAACTGAGGGAAGACGAATGAAAAAAGCAGAGACGGCCCGCCTAAAGGCGAGCCCTACGAAACCGAAGATGAATGCCAAGAAAAAGGCGAAGGCAAAACAATCAAGTGACTAACGGGAGGCAGAAGCGGCAGCGGCGATAGAAGCGGTTTCCTGCGGAGTGGCGGCAGTCACCAATGGCGCGGACTGGTCAGCGGGCAAGAGGGGGCAATTGGGGGAGAGCATCGCTTTTTTGCGGGCAATGATATCCGCGGAATACTTGGACATGTAATGCGTAATGGTTTCCACGCGGATCTTCACGCTGCCGGCGGGCTTGGTGGAATCGAGATCGCCGAATTTGAAGAATAGCGTGCCGGTGGCTTCCACGATGCGTTGCGTCGGCGTGTAGGTGGGCTGATCCATGCCGCACTCATAGCTGGAGAGGCGCAGCACGCAAGTGGTCCAGGGGCAGCGCGCGGCGACCTTCGCTCCCCACAGGATTTCATTGGTGTTGCTGCTGTAGGAAGAGGTCCACACGTCGGAAATATCGAAAGGAGACTTGATGCGCTTGGAGCGCAAGTCCTCCTCGAAAAGCCAGTTCATGATGTCGTCGTCCACCGGGAAATACTGCATCCAGATGACAGGGAATCCCTGAGCCTGCAAATCACCTTCAATTTCGTGGCCGATGCCGGGATCCATGTGATAGGGGCGCGCGACGACGAAGATGCACGGTTTGTTTTCGCGCGCGCACCAGGAAAGGATTTCGCGGCTGTGTGCGCGCAGCGTATCGGTGATGGTGTCCAGCGCATGATAGCCGGCCTTGCAGGCGTGAATGGTTTCCTCGAGAGTGAGATCGAGGACGCCCTTCATCGAATCGTAGAGTTGCCCGGGCGCGGTTTCGCGGTCGCCGAGCGAGACGAACGGTGACGAATAGACAATCCCGTTTTCCGTGAAGATGTCGCGCTCCTTCAGGAACCCAGCCTTGATGTTTTCGGGGCCGGCCATGACGCGCGTGCACGTCAATGTGTCCTGCACATGGCCGCGCAGAGCCGAGGGCATGGAATAGATCATGGGGCTCAGCAGGATGTTGATTTTTTTCTTCTGGCCGAAGATGAGCTCGCCATAATGGCCGCTCATGCACTTCACGGGATAGCAGCAATCCACGGTGCCGCGGCCCTTGCCGAAGTCGCGGGCCTGGTCTTCGCTGGTGTCAGAGCTGAAAATGATGTTTTCCTGCTGGATGCCGAGGTCGCGCAGGAATCCGACCCAGAACTGATGGGTGTTCCACACGTTCAAGACGCGCGGGATGCCGACGCGAATCCCCGAGCGGTCCTTACGCGGTGACGGTGCGGCGGAAGGCTTCTTTGCGAACCATGTCTGCAACGTTGGGAAAGGCATTTTTGGTCTTTTCGATTGCGGCCTTAATTTCCTTCATCTCGTTTACGTCTTCCACGAGCCCCTTGGGGCAGGAATTATTGACGATAACACGCTCCCAGCCCTTTTCCAGGGGGATCTTGCTCCAGGGGCGGCCCTGGCCGTTGAGCAATTCCACGTCAATGAAGCTGCGCTGACAACTGACGGGGCACCAGTGGCAAACGGTGTCCACAGCGGTGGTGCTCTTGTACTTCAATTGGTCGATGGAATCGAAGCCGCGGAATTGGGTCTTGCCGCCGGCTTCAAACCATTCGAGCGAAACGAGAGCGGCGCCGATGGCGCCCGCTTCGCCGGAATATGGATGGACGACCACATCGGCATCAGGAACCTTTGAACGGATGAAATCCACCTGCGTCTTCACGACCGCAAGATTCTTGTGCGTGCCGCCCTGCAGGATAAATTTCTTGCCGACGACAGTGAGATTGTTGAGGCCGCCGGCGTAAATCCAGACGTTGAGCGGGAGGATGGCGCACAATCCCGCGAGAATTTCCTCGGCCTGCCAACCCTTGCGCTGCTGGTTGACGATGTCGCTTTGAAGGAAGACTCCGCAGCCCATGGAAAGCTGGGGCATGGCCTGCGCGCGGAAGGCGCCATCGGCCATTTCGCTCAGCGGGATGCCGAAGCGCTCGGCAACGCCCTGCAGGAACGCGCCGTTGCCCGAGGAGCACTGCGAGTTCAGGCGGAAATCGGAAACGGTGCCGTTGTTGAGCAGCATGATCTTGACGTCCACGCCGCCGACATCACAGATGCAATCGGCATCGGGGAAGAAGTGGAGACCCGCGCTGGCATGCGCGATGGTTTCGACGATGTGGCAATCGGCTCCGAGAATTCCCTTGAGAAGGTCTTTGCCGTAACCCGTGAGGCCCAGCGCGAGAATTTCGCCGTCGCCGATGGCTTTCTTCACCTGTGAAAAGAGGGACTTGGCGTCCTCGATGGGATTTCCCTTGCTGAGCGCGTAGCAGGAGAAGAGGATTTCCTTGTCTTCGGAGATGCAAACAGCCTTCGCGGTGGTGGAGCCGAAATCGCAGCCGACGATGACGCGCGCGAGTTTGTTTATGGCGGGCTCGACATGAGCTCCCACAACGGCGTGATGACCGTTGCCATTTCCATTCCCATTTCCGTTATGGTGGCCGTTGCCGTTCCCATTTCCATTGGCGGGCTTTGGAGCGATTGAAGTTTCGGAATATTCGGCTTTGAAAGCTTCCAAATCCGCATCGCTTTTGCAGAGGCCGCCGCGGCCCTGCTTTTTCTTTTCTTCGTACTGGCCGGTCTCGATCCACCAATTCAGTTTCTTCGTGCCGAGATAGATGCCGACGCTCGGGTCATCGCGGCGCGCGACTTCGACGCAGCCGAGCGCGGCGTAGTAAAGGGCGTCCTCGGGCACGTTAATGAGGCGCACCAGGTCTTGATCGTCGAAGGGAACTTTTCGTTCCTTCCAGATCTTGGCGAGATGATGCCGCCAGGCTTCCTGCAAGCCCTTAAAGAAAAGATTCGGCCCACCGAGGAGAAGAATTTCGGGGAGCTGAGTGTTTCCGCGCGTCAGCGTGGCGAGGTTCTGATAAACGACGGCCTCAAACAGTGAGGCGATAATTTCATCCACGGGGATTCCGGCCTTGAGAAGACCGTTGGAATCGGCTTCGGCAAAGATGCCGCACTTGCTGCTGACTTTGTGAAGGGTGTAGCCCTCGTAGCGCATGCGCGCGAGCTGTTCGGTGGGGATTTCCAGTTTGCGCGCGGTTTTTTCGATAAACGTGCCGGTGCCGCCGGAGCAGGCGCTCTGCATCAGGACTTGCTTGCTCTTGGCGTCGCCCTCGCCGGTGAAGAAGATGGTCTTCATGTCCTCGCCGCCGATTTCGCTGACGAAGCGCACGTTGGGGTGAAGTTTTTCGACGCTGGCGGCTACCGCGACCACTTCCTGCACGAGCTTGGCGCCCACGTAGGGAGCGATGATGCCCGCGCCGGAGCCAGTGAAGAAGAGGCGGTCCTGCTCCGGCTGCAGACCGAATTGAGTTTCCAGACGAGTGAGGAAATCCAGCACCTTCTCCGCCTGTTTGGTGTTGTGGCGCTCGTAGGCCTGCGAAATGACTTCGCCCGAAGGAGTGGTGAGCACGTACTTGCAGGTGGTGCTGCCGACGTCAATGGCGCAGAACTTGGCCTCGCCCGGATTGGCCTGCGGACCAAGGGGAACGCGAACCTCCTTGGGTGGAGGCGGAGGCGCAAGTGGTTTGATACTTACGAGGCCATTGGTGGCCATTCGATGTCTCCCCGTTCAGGGAATAGCACGCGGGCGCTGATGAATCAAGAGTCGAGCGCCCCCGTATGACGTCTAGTTGGCCAGTGCGGCGGATTGCACCGGCTGAGCCTTACCGCCCTTGATCTTGCCGGTAGCAACCAGGTGAGTGATGTAGTTGGCAGCCGTGCCGGCATAACCCATGTGCGGAATGCGGTAACCCGCGCGCCGCACTTCGGGATGCTTCGCTTCATACCGGCGGATGTCATCCACGGTGACTCCATTTTTCTGGAGCACCTGTTCAAATTCGGATTGCGTGCGGCGCTTCGCTTCCGTGAGGATCATCTGGCAGCGCGAAAGCGCGTGGATTTCGGCGTCGCCCTTGATTTCGATGGGGGCGTATAGCATGTCGGGATACTTGCCGAGCACGTTGGCCATGGAGCCCACGGACATGGTGTTGGGCATGCAGGAATAAGGCGTCAGCTCGCAAACCATGTGCGCTTTCTTGTGGTGATAGGCGTAGAGCGCCTTGCCCACGAGCATGTGGCCTTCGCCGCCGCGCAGTTCGAAGTGATAGAAGGGCTCGGCGAGCTCGCGCAACTCCACCTGATCGGGCAATTCGTAGGGGATATTGCCGACGGCCTTGCGGAAGCGGTTGTAGGTGCCGCGGAAAACCTTCTCGACGGTGCGCAGGATGGCGTCCTTCAGGCGCGCATTGTTCGATGATTCCTGGCGATGTTCGAGCTTGCGGATATCCGGGTGCATCAGGTAATTCAACCAGACGGCCACCGGCGGCGGGATCACTTCCGCGCCTTCGGATTCCAGCCAGCGCTTGATGTTGTAATTGCCGTCGCCTTCGTGGGTCTGCAGCCAGAACTCACCGGTGATTTTCACCTTGGCGCGCGGGCGCAGGCGGTCCACTTCGATGGCGCTGAAGTCTTTGTAAACATGCTTAAGCGCCTTGGTGAAGTAGCGGGTCATCAAGTGCCAGGCGATGACGTTCCATTTGTTCTTCTGGTTCGGGCGGTTGAGGAAGGTCTTGTAGAGGTACTCCACACTTTCCTTCATCACCCGATCGGTCTCGCCGGGCTTCACTTCAAATGGGCGCGTCTGGTATTCGAGGTCGGTGAGGACATCGCCGATGAGGATGGCCCAGATGAGGCCGAGGCTCAGCGGCAAATTGATTTCCAGGCCGCCATTGCCGTCGCCGCT
>JBGOTC010000201.1:0-6192 GCA_041476305.1 Terriglobia bacterium | reverse complement strand
GCTGCGGAAATTCCGCCAGCAAGCCCTTCTGTGATGGAGCGCACAAGGCGTGCAATTTCCTGGATCAGTCTCAGGCTCGCGAACTCCCTCCTCCCGCACCGAAACCGTGAATCCTGATTCGGGCCGTCTTTTCCGTGTTGGGATTGCGACTAGGAAGCGCGCTACACACCTGCTAAGTGCTGTGATGTCCTCCATTTCACCCGTAGGTAGACGGTGACCGAAGTCGTCACCAATTTACACGCTCGTGTATAACCGTCCCCGAATTGGCATTCCGCCGCTTTTCCACTCTCGTCTCTAACCTATTCAAACTAAGCATCCTAAGGGTGTGAGAAATGCCCTTCCGTTCGGCCTTGAAGTTGCACCTGTACCCCCTGCGTGAACCAGAAACTGCTTACGGGGGAGTTGTGGCAACGCTCAGGAACATCCAACTCTTGCTCATCCGATTTCGCTGGGCCTTCGCAGCGGCCGTCGGGGTGTTGGCTTTTGTCCTCCTGAGTTGGTTGCGTTCCGCTCATTTTTCGTTTGAGCCGCTGCACTCCTTCTCCATCTCCCTTTTCGGCAGCCTGCTGATCCTGACCTTTGCCGCAAACGCCCTGGTGCGTTTCCGCGGCACCCGCGACCGCATTTCCCTGATCCTCGCCTTCGGTTTCGCGCTGGCCGCTCTCATAGAAGCAGGCGGCAATCTGAGTCTGTATTCCCTCGTGGCTGGCGGCGCGGAGCCCTCCTTGCGCGTGCCCCTGCCGTGGATGGTCAGCCGCACCGTGCTTGCTCTCTTGTTGCTGCTGGCCCTGTTCGTGGAGCGCCATCTGCCGCGCGCCCGTGAGACCGGCCGCGAAATCGCGGGAGCCTGCTTCTTTGTGGGGGCCGTGGCTTATCTGACCAGCGCGGCATTCATGGGGCTGCCCTGGCAGATTTCCATTCACCCGGATTGGCTTCTTTCCCGGCCCTGGGAATTGATCCCCGCCGGCTTGTTCCTGGCGGCGGGTTTTGGCTTCCGGCATCGATTGCGCCGCGCCGGCTCCGCCTTCGATCGCTCCCTTTGCTGGACGGCCTGGCTCAACGTCGCTTGCCACCTGGCCGCCACACAGTCCGAGCATGTATTTGATGGGCCCGGCATGCTGGCGCAGATCCTGAAAGTTTCGAGTTATGGCGTCCTTCTGGGCGGGGCCTTGGTGGATAACGCGCGGCTCTTTGACCAGGTCCGTCGCATGGCCGTCACCGACGGCCTCACCGGTCTGGCGAACTACCGCACGCTCGTCAATGCCCTCCAGATCGAGATGGACAGGTCGCGCCGGACGAATCGGCCTTTCGCCGTCGTCCTGTTCGACTTGGATGGGCTGAAGGTTGTGAACGACACCTACGGACATCTGGTCGGCACGCGCGCCATCTGCCGCTTTGCGAATGTGCTGCGCATGCATTGCCGCTCCACGGATACCGGGGCGCGTTATGGCGGCGATGAGTTTGCTCTCGTATTGCCGGAAGCGGGCGCCGAGGCAGCCGAAACTGTCGCGGGCCGCGTCCGCGAAAAACTTGCCGGCGACTTGGAGATGCCGCGGCTGACGGTCAGCAGCGGCGTGGCGGTTTATCCGCGGGACGGCGAAACACTCGAGAAATTGCTGGGTGCCGCGGACATGGACCTCTATCGCATGAAGGGGCACGGCGATAGCTTGTTCACGTTCTCGCGTATCGCGGTGTGCCTCTAACGTTTGAATTGCAGGACTGGGGGAAGGGAATGGCTCGGTTTGATCAAGGGGATGTGGCCCCTCGAAGACAGAATCGGATTCCGATGGCCGTGGCCGTCCAACTTTCGGGCAACGAACGCCTGCCCGGTGTGGAGACCACCTTTACCGAAAACGTCAGCGCGCGGGGCGCTCGAGTCGTCACCACGCGGCGCTGGCAGACGGATGACCGGGTGCTCATGATCTCGCTGCCCGGCGATTTCCGGGCCCGGGCGCGCGTCGCTTATTGCCAGCGCGACCGCGACACCGGCTATGCCATCGGTTTGGAATTCCTGGAGCCCAGCGGCACCTGGGTCGTTGACGGTTCCGCCGCTCCGGAAAGAACGCTCAAAGGCTAAGAAGGAGGAACTCGCGAAGACAAGAACTGGCGCAAGTTTTCTGTTTCAAGGCGCCGGACGCCCTCCGCAGGGCACGCCGGCGCCTGTTTTTTTATTGCACCAGTCCGACGGTTGGCGTGGGACCGGGAACCTCGCGGATCGGTCCGAATTGCGCTTCATAACGCGAAAGATTTTCGCCCAACGCGCGCCACAAGCGCTTCGCATGTCCGGGGCTCACGATCTGGCTGGAGACCAGCTTCCCCTGCGGAGCTCCTTCGGTGGCACTCGGGAAGATGTAGATAAAATTCAAGGTGAACTCTTCCGGGCTATGGTGAATCATCACCAGGTTGCTGTACTGGCCGAGCATCTCTTTTTCGTCGGCCTTGATCTGTACCTGCTGCTGTTTGACGGCTTCGTCCATCGGAATCCCCCGCTAGGATCCCGGCGATTATAACAGACAGTGGAAACAGCCGGTGCCGGCTGTATTCCCGGAGTGGGACGAAATCCGCGACCTTTCCACATTAAGAGGGGTTTACAAGTAGAGTTCATTGCAGTTAATATAAGTCGAACACAGGCTATGACGGAATCCCAATCGAAACGGGTGTCACAAGGGGTGGCGCCCGCGCCAAAAACGAAAGTCAGCAGGTTTCCCTTTCCAGAAGGGCTGCCCTCTTTACCCGAAGTCCACCGGACCATTCCGATCGCCAGCGGTGTCTCGTTTTGGCGGAAGCTCTTCGCATTTGCCGGCCCGGGTTATCTGGTGGCCGTCGGATACATGGACCCCGGGAATTGGGCCACGGATCTCGGGGGCGGGTCAAAGTTTGGCTACACACTTCTAAGCGTTGTATTGCTCAGCAGTCTGGTGGCGATGTTCCTCCAGGCGCTTTCCGCAAAACTGGGCATCGCCACCGGACGCGACCTTGCGCAGGCGTGCCGCGCCAACTGCTCGAGGCGCACCTCAGTTCTGCTGTGGCTGGGCGGGGAAATTGCCATTGCCGCGTGCGATCTCGCCGAGGTGCTGGGCTCGGCCGTTGCCCTGCAGCTTCTGTTCCATTTGCCTTTGCTTTACGGCGTGCTCCTGACCGCCGCGGACGTCTTGATCGTACTCGCGTTGCAAGGCCGCGGGTTCCGCTGGATTGAGGCGCTGGTCATCACCCTCATCTTCACCATCGGCGTATGCTTCGCCTACGAAATTTTCTTTGCGCGGCCCCTGTGGCTCGAGGCGGCAGGCGGCTTCCTGCCCAGCGCGGAAATCCTCCGCAACCGTGAAATGCTTTACATCGCCATTGGGATCCTCGGCGCGACCGTCATGCCCCACAACCTCTATCTTCATTCCAGCCTGGTGCAGACGCGCGCGTTCGGCTATGAAAAAGAGGCGAAGCGCGAAGCCATCAAATTTGCGACCATCGATTCCTGCCTTGCTCTCGGGATCGCGCTCTTCATCAACGCCGCCATCCTGGTGCTCGGCGCGGCGGCGTTTCATCATCGCGGCATGACGGATGTCGCCGATATCGGTCAGGCCTACACGTTGCTGACCCCTGTGCTGGGCGCAAGCTTCGCAAGCATCCTGTTCGCCGTCGCCCTCTTGTGTTCCGGACAAAACTCCACATTGACGGGGACGCTTGCCGGCCAAATCGTCATGGAGGGATTCATCCACCTCCGCGTGAAGCCCTGGCTCCGCCGCCTGATCACCCGTGGCCTGGCCATCGTCCCCGCTGCGGTGGTCATCGGCGTCATGGGCGATAAGGCCGTCACCAGTCTTCTGATCCTGAGTCAGGTCATTCTCAGTTTTCAGCTTCCCTTCGCCATCATCCCGCTGATTCACTTCACCAGCGACCGCAAGAAGATGGGCGAGTTTGCCAACCGCCCCTGGGTCACCGCCGTCGCTTGGGTCACCGCAGCCGTCGTCATCGCTCTGAATGTTCTGCTGCTGGTGCTGATCCTTCGCTAGCCACAAGTCCGCGATTTTTGATAAATTCTCCGGATAACACCGCGTTTGTTTTTTGCGTCTTATGTAATGATAGGGAATTGGCTGGAGAGCAGGACGCCATTCTCGGAGGCTTGGAAGGAACCATGGCACGCATCACTTCAAGGTTGGGAATGGGAATTGGTCTTGCGGTATTTGTAGTGGCTGGATTGTCGCTCGCGCGCTTTGCCCTGGCGCACGACAACTGGCCCGCGCCCGCGGAGGCGAAGAAACTCAAGAACCCGGTCACTCCCACTCCAGACAACCTGGCCACTGCCCGCGGAATTTGGATGGACAAATGCGCCAACTGCCACGGTGACAAGGGCGCCGGCGACGGCCCGGAAGCGATGATGTACGAACCATCTCCGACACCCCTGAACGACGCCCACATGATCGGCGAAATGACGGACGGGGAGATCTTCTGGAAGATCGGCGAAGGCCGCAAACCCATGCCTTCTTTCAAGAAGCAGTTGACCGACGAGCAGCGCTGGCTGGTGGTGAATTTTGTGCGCACCCTCGCGCCAAAGCCCGCGGCAAATCCCCCCGCGAAGCCCCCGGCCAAGAATCCGAAGGGGAAGTAACCCGCCGGACCGCTATTTCACCTGCGCAAGCGCCTGCGCCACTTCGGAGATATCCGGCACCACGGGAATATCGTATTGCTTGAACCACGCGACGTTGCCCGCCTTATTGATGATGGCGATGGCGCGGCCTGTGATCCCCTTATCGGCCAGGTACACGCCGTATTTCTCCGCCACCGCGCCACGCGGTTGGAAATCCGCGAGCAGCGGATAGCCGATGCCCATCTTTTCCGCATAGGCCTTGTGCGACCACGCGCTGTCCACGCTCAATCCCAGCACTTGCGCGTTCAGCGATTCCATCTTCTTCATGTCGTTCACGATGCAGGCATGCTCGTTGGTGCACACCGGGCTCCAATCGAGCGGGTAGAATACCATCACAACATTTTTCTTCCCGCGGTAGTCCGCGAGCTTCACTTCCTGCATGCTCTGGTCCTTCAGACTGAATTCCGGAGCGGGTTGTCCCACTGAAATCGCCATTCGATTCTCTCCCTCGTCGTTGAGTTGATTGCGCGGCGAACCTGAATCGCCGCAAGTTTTTGCAAAGGCTTCGGAAGCATCATAACACTTGAAGGGAAATCGGAAAGCGATGGCGCGAAACCCGCGTTTCGGTCAATATTCCCGAAGGCAAAGCGGTCGCGGGCAGCCCAGGAGACGTCCAGGTTCTGAAACCATGCAACTTCGCGAAGTCGTGGAAAAATATAGTTCACTGGCAGGGGACTGCGGCAAGCCGGTCGAACTCTCGCGCTTCGGCCTCGACCTCAAAGAGACAGAGCGGCTCTTCAGCGTCTTCGACGAGGATTACCACATCAGCCGCTTCTTCCACTTTTCAAATGCCGCGGGAGTCGCCCACTCCATCAACGGGTTTCCCTACACACATGTCGCCATTGACGCGGCGATCCTCGAAATCCTCTAGGCAGCGGGCGCAATAATTGTGTGGGAGTTTATTTCAGATCTGCGTCAGCGCGCCGCAGCGCCACTTTGGCCCAAGCGCCCTGCAAGGCTCGCCTGCTCGGTACGCAGCTCTTCGGGCAGGCGGTCGCCGAACTTGGCCATGAACGCGCCGATATCTTCCAGCTCACCGGCCCAGTCGCCCGCATTCACTGCAAGAAGCTCCGCAACGGTCTGCGGAGAAATCGAAAGTCCGTCCAATGTCAGTGACGCGGGCGTGGGCACAAATCCGATAGGAGTTTCCTGCGCTGCCGCGCGGCCTTCCACACGCTCGAGGATCCATTTCAGCACGCGCGCGTTTTCACCAAACCCCGGCCACAGGAATTTTCCGTCCGCGCCTTTGCGGAACCAATTCACGTGAAAAACCTTGGGCGGGTGCGGGATGCGCTTGCCCATTTCCAGCCAGTGGCGGAAATAGTCCGCCATGTTGTATCCGCAGAAGGGCAGCATGGCCATGGGATCGCGGCGCGTGACGCCCACTTTCCCGGTGGCCGCGGCCGTCGTCTCCGACGCCATCGCCCCGCCAACAAAAACTCCGTGCTGCCAATTGAACGCTTCGTAAACCAATGGAGCGAGCCGCGCGCGCCTTCCGCCAAATAAGAACGCGGAGATGGGAACTCCCGCCGGATCCTGCCAGTGCGGAG
>JBGOTC010000200.1:0-6265 GCA_041476305.1 Terriglobia bacterium | reverse complement strand
CGCTCGCCGCTACTCTCGGAATCTCTGTTGATTTATTTTCCTCCAGGTACTGAGATGGTTCACTTCCCTGGGTTAGCTCATACCCGCCTATTTTATTCAGCGGGCTGTCTCCGTGCTTAAACACGGAGGGGTTTCCCCATTCGGAAATCCCCGGATCAAAGCCTGCTTGCGGCTCCCCGGGGCTTATCGCAGCTTGCCACGTCCTTCATCGCCTTCTGGCGCCAAGGCATCCACCGCACGCCCTTAGTAGCTTAATCATAAAACTTACCCAGCTCGTCGCAACCGCCGCACCCCTCCAAAACCCGCATAAAACGGGCCTGAAATCAGGATCGTTGAAATTGGATTGGAAGAATGAAACGAAGGAAACGGCCTGAGCAAGATCGCCTTTCCACATTTCCACTACGCTCGGCTCGTGCAATATTTGCAGTCTTGTACGGTTCGTCCGCCCCGTTCACTTTCCGAAGAAAATAAACAAAGCAGCCGCGCCGTACATGCCAGCCTATTCAGTTGTCAAAGATCAACGTCCCAGGTCCCGCCTAGGCTTCCCACTCCCGGTGGGAAGGGCCGGCTGCTACCCGGCCACAAATAAAAAACCCGGCGTCGAGCGCCGGGTCAAACCGCCACACACACGATGGCGGCTTCACGCGATGCTCGAAAGATTTTTATCCGGTATTCGTAGCTGACCTCACTCGCGATCTTGCGGGATACGCTAGCTTGACAGCCCCTGACACGCCCGGAACTCTCCAGGCCATCTGCAAGTATATCAGGAATCTCCAATGCGTCAAGCGCGTGTGCCGCGGATTTGCCGCCGAGCTGTGCAAAATCAGCAAACCTGTGGAAATGCGGGAATTGCGCACCGCCACGCCGCATCCGATCCGCTTCAAGAGCTAGCCCTTGCGGCGCTTGAAGAATTCCACTTGGCGCAGGCGTTTCAGAGCTTCTTCCCGCGTCTTGTAGGGCCCGCCCATGTTCTTTCCCTTTGACGAAACCACCTTATAGCCGGACTTGGTTTTCTTGATCATCGCCGTACCGCCCTCATCATGAAGATAGCGCAATTTGGGTCTTCTGAGGCGGACGAAGGTCACTCCGCGCCATGCCAGGCGTCACGTCTGGGTCATTCGGGAAGGCGAGACATTTGGGACAGCTGTACCTGCGTACCATTGCCAGCGCAAATCTACATAGGTAGATTTCAAGACATGACGGCGAATGTCCGAGTCTCGAAACAAACCCTGACGCTGCTGGCCGCGCTGACGGCAAAGGCCGCCAGCTGGCATTACGGCTACGCCCTGAGCCGGCAAACCGGTCTGCAGTCCGGCACGCTCTACCCCATCCTGATGCGCCTGGAAGAGCGCGGCTGGCTGGAAACCCAGTGGGAATCGCCGCAGACCCCTGAAGAGAGAAAAGGCCGCCCGCCTCGGCATATGTACCGCCTGACGGCCGGGGGCCGCGCCTGGGCCATGGAAGCGCTCACGGCGGCCAAATCCAAGGCGCGGGTGACCTCACGCGCGGCTGGGCTCACCTGTATTGGAGCGGAGCTGACGCCATGAATGCCCAGCCAAAACTCGGAGTCAGCCGCGCGGTTGATCGCGCGTTCGCAACCCTCGTCCGCATATGGCCAGCCGATTCGCGCGAGTGGGCGCTGGCGATGCAGGCGGAGCTACCCGAAATTCATAACTCACAAGAGAGCCTTCAATGGCTCGCAGGAGGAATCATGTCATTAGGAAAAGCATGGTGGACCGAATTGTTCCGCGGCGGGAATGCCGAGGGAAAGAATCTCACTCCGGTGAAAAGGCCCGGTGCGCTTGCGGGAGTGACTTTGCTCGCCGCGCTCGCGCTGCTGATTTTGCCCAGCGCACATCAGGGATTGAAAGCTGTTACGGGGAGTTGGAGGTCAAACCAATCCTATTATGCCTATCACGACGAACTGATGAGCATGGCGCGAGACGCTGAATCCCACGGAGACGCCAAGATGATGGCATTCATAGCCATGCGCCTTGGGCCCCCGAGTGACATGATTCCATTGGCGAATAAAGCGGTGGCGATGGATCCGTCGCTAATCTGGATTCTCTCCCAGGCGCACTATGAGGATTACAACAATCCAGGGACTCGCGATTGGCCGGCGAAGCTAGAAGCCTGGGATCCAGGTAATGCCATGGGCTACATGGTGGAGGCAGAGGTCCGCCAAGGCGAATTTAATCCAGGCTTCAAGAAGCCCTATGATGCAATTGAGTCGGATCCCCAATGGATGGAAGCGGGGCGAAAAGCCGTTGAGGCGCCACGGTACGACAATTATCGCGATCGTCGCCTGGCGTTCGACCGGGAAGTTATCCTTGCCCACGGCATCACGGATCCAAATTTTGTCGCCGCGTCACGTTTCACTCGTTGGCCGAACTCTGATCCTGCGTCATTTTATTCCAAGCGCTTACTTTCGGAAGCCAGACTCGCACTTGCCCGAGGCGACAAGGAAACGGCCAAGCGCGACGCATGGACCGTGGTGCACTTTGGTGAGTTGGTCAGGGGCCATGGGGCCACGGATATGGAACGATACTGGAGCTTCCAATACCTGAAACCTGCTTTCGAAATTCTTCAACCGATTCTTGTTTCAGAAGGCCACAAGGATGAAGCTGCGATGCTCTCCCAAGAAACTGAAGCAATGACCCTGCGGTATTTCGCGGGAGGAGGGTTTTCGAGTTGGTCTCCGTCCTCCCAAGGTTGGATCGTTACTTCGAGTGTTGGAATGAATCTGGGGGCAGCGTTCAGCATCGTTCTGTTTGCAGTGCTCCTGCTGGCAGGGCTCTGGCTGCTTGCAGCCAGGTTTGCCGACGACTTAGCATCGGGCAAGTTGTTCCGGATGGCCTGTTGGACGGCTCGATTCGCCCCTGCGGGCTTACTGGTTTCCATAGTGTTGCTCGCGGCGAGCTATTGGCCGAGCTTAGCTGCCATCCGCTCATACCTCGATTATCCGGTCAATAGTTCAACGGTGCGAAGCCTGACGGAATCTGCCGGCGCCGTTTACTGGTTGCCTGAGAATTTCAGGCATTCGCAAACCAATTCAGCGAATCACCAGTTGATCTGGCTCTTCGTGGTTGTGGCCGGGCTATTCACCGTGGCGATGATCGTCGGGCGCAACATGATTAACCGCGCGCCGCGCGTCAAGGCGGCTTAAGGCAGACGCGCCCCGATTGACTTGATGCAGTGGCGGGCCTACGCTTTACGGCCATGCCTCGGAATAAATTGCAGGGTCAAGTCACGCGGTATTTGCGGCGCGGATTGCTGATCGCGACAATCCCCCTGATAGCCGCCGCGCTGTTCGCGCTTCCGGGCGAGCGAAGCGCCGCTGACGAGAAGCCCGCGGTCATCATCGAGCGCAACGTCGCGATGAAGATGCGCGACGGCGTCACGCTTCGCGCCGACGTTTACCGGCCTCGCGTGGAAGGCAAACTCCACGTACTGCTGACGCGAACTCCCTACGACAAATCGAACGAACTTGACCTGTGCATGTTCCTGGCGGAAGCGGGCTACGTTTGCGTGGCGCAGGATGTTCGCGGGCGCTACCTCTCCGAAGGCGAGTGGTATCCCTTCAAACATGAGTCCGCGGACGGTTACGACACCGTCGAATGGCTCTCGCACCGGCCCTGGTCCACAGGAGTGATCGGGATGTTCGGCGGCTCCTATGTGGGCGCGACGCAAATGCTCGCGGCCATCGCGCGGCCGCCGCACCTCGCGGGACTGTTCGCCACCGTGACGGCATCCGACTACCACGAGAACTGGACCTATTCGGGCGGCGCGTTTGTGCAGTGGTTTAACGAAATGTGGACTACATCGCTGGCGGTGGACACGATGTCCCGCCGCATCGGCGGAAGCCAGAGACCCTTTCAGTGGGTAAACACTCTGCCTCTCGGGAATTATCCGGTGCTGAAGACCGGCGGCGCGCAAAACCTTGCGCCTTACTTTCATGATTGGCTCGCGCACCCGAATTACGACGCGTATTGGAAGCAATGGTCCATTGAAGCGAATTTCGCGAAGATTCAGGTCCCGGCGTACCACATCGGCGCGTGGTATGACCTGTTTCTCGGCGGAACTCTCCGCAACTATCAGGGTTTGCGCGTGGGCGCGGGAACTGAGTTCGCGCGCAACCAGCAGCGGCTGATCGTGGAAGTGGGCGGCCACGCGGGCCGCAGGCGCAAAGTCGGGGACGTAGATTTCGGCGCTGCGTCGGAATGGGACCAGAGAACCCTGCTGTTGCGCTGGTACGATTTCCTTTTCAAGAGCGTGCTGAACGGCATGGAAAGGGAAAAGCCCGTGCGCGTATTCACCATGGGCACAAATGAGTGGCGCGATTTTGATGCCTGGCCGCCGCCGGATTCAGTGACGCAACGAATGTACCTGCACTCGGCGGGGCGCGCGAATGGCTCCGCGGGCGCGGGATCGCTCAGCACAACCGAGCCGGGGAAAGACGAAACTCCTGATACGTACATTTATGATCCGGCGAATCCGGTGCAAACGCGCGGGGGAGCATTTATTAATACGGAAGCGCTCGCGGCGGGGCCGAAGGAGCAGAGCGATATCGAGAAGCGCCGCGACGTTTTGATTTATACGACGGAGCCGCTGGGGCAGGACCTCGATGTGACCGGGCCGGTGACGGTGGAACTGTACGTTCGCTCCTCGGCGGTGGATACGGATTTCACGGCGAAGCTGGTGGACGTGCGTCCCGACGGCTACGCGCAGAATATTACGGATGGAATTCTGCGGATGCGTTACCGCGACTCGCGCGAAAAGCCCACGAAAATGGTGCCGGGGAAAATTTACAAGATCAGCGTGGACCTGTGGGCGACGAGCAATGTTTTTCTGGCGGGACACAAACTGCGGCTCGAGGTTTCCAGCAGCAACTATCCGCGCTTTGACCGCAACCTCAACACCGGTGATCCGGATATCGCGCACGCCTCCGCGAAGGTGGTGGCGACGAACACGATTGTGCATGACGCCGCGCATCCTTCGGCGCTGGTGCTGAGTGTGTTGCCCGATTCAGCGTCGAAGCAATAAAATCAAACAACAAAGACCTGTTTATTGGAAGATGCGATTGAAAGGGCGCGTCTTAGACGCGCCCCTACTGGAAATCCAAGTCCAACAACCAGGAAGTAAATTCAAAACATTTCACCGCAGAGGCGCAGAGAAAGATCTACTGATTGTCGTCCCTGTCACCGCGGGGGAAGAACAAGGACAGATTTCTTCGCGGAAGTTTAGTGGAAGATGCGATTGAAAGGGCGCGTCTTAGACGCGCCCCTACTGGAAATCCAAGTTCAACAACCGGGAAGTAAATTCATAACATTTCACCGCAGAGACGCAGAGAAAGAATTATTGATTATCGTCGTCGCTGGTTGCTGGGCTGGCGCCGCTGGGTGGTGAGACAGGCTTGCGGCCCGCCTGCAGGTGATCGAAGTTCAGCGCGGCGTTCATCACCAGCATGAACATGCCGTGCGTCTCCTGCCGCCACATGGGATTGATGGCGAAGAACACCACGTGACCCTAGCCGACCGGGATATCCACGACGGCCGGCGATTCCGCGAGCGCCGCGCCGCCCGCCAGCTCACCGCTGATAAGCAGGTCGCGCTCGGGCGCGAAACGCACGATCACGCGCGGCCACATGGACTCCGGCGGAATGGAAGAAGAGTTGTAAAGACGCACATCGGGATCGATGAAGAGTTCGCGATCGCGCGGCGTGCGCGGCATCGGGCGCGTTTCGGGCGCCTGATAGGGACGCCCCTGCACAACGTCGGGATCCGTGGCCGTGCCGCGACCGCTGGGGCGGCCCCCCGCTCCTCCGCCGCCCTCTGGCGCGCCTCCGCCTCCACCACCACCGCCGCCGAGGCCCAGCGAAACGCGGAACACCGGCGCCTGATTGAAGTAAGCGCCGAGCGTGTCGTCATACCCATAGGCGATGGGGCTGGTGCGGTCTTCCACGTTCGTCTGATAAATGGAACCGCGCGCCTGAAGCTGCGGCGTTTGCGCAATGGAAATGCCGGACGTGAATCCCAAATCAATGGGGAGCTGGGCGACGGAGGTAATGGGAATGAACAAGCCGCCATCATCAATGAATTTTTTCAGGCGCGCGAGGCCCTCGAAACCCATACCGCCGCGAATGTCGTCGGTCTGGTCGGGCTGGCCGTCGTTGGTCGCGAGATTCGGCGTGAGCTCGGTGCGCTTCCACGGAATCGGGCCGCCGAAGTCGCCGCCCTCGGGCGTGGTGCGCTTGGGGATGCCGTTG
>JBGOTC010000199.1:0-6291 GCA_041476305.1 Terriglobia bacterium | reverse complement strand
GCCTCGGGAGGTCCTTCGTCCGCCGCTCTGCGGCAAGCGTCCTCAGGATGACAACGTAAAAGAAAGAAGACCAAGGACAAATTCAGCAACCCCACGTTCGCCATTGAAGCTAGTCGAGGATGGGGCACCCGGCTACATGAGATAGGCGCACAGGTACTATTGCGATTGAGGGGCGGCAGGAGGAGTATTATTCTAGATAGGCAGGGAACCATTTCCCTGGGGCCGGTGTCTAAGAGATTAGGAAGCGTTGCGGGCAGGCCAACCCGCGGCGCGGACTGGTCGGCCTGGAAGACCCTCGAGCGAGGGTGAGAAAGGTGGCGAGCGTGTCCGATCTGGCGCGCGTGCTCCCCTGGGGCCGGGACGAATCGGATCTCGTCGCGGAGCTGCAGAGCGGCTCTGACGAGGCATTCGACTGGCTGGTCACGCACTACCACGGGCCTGTCTTCAGCCTCCTCTACGGCATGCTGGGCGAATCCGCCGACGCAGCCGACTGCTCCCAGGAAGTTTTCCTGAAAGCGTTCCGCGGGATTCGCGGGTTCCGCCGCGGCAGCTCGTTGAAGACCTGGCTTTACAGGATTGCGGTGCGCGAGGCGCTGAACCACAAGCGCTGGAGGTGGCGTCATTCGCGGCAGACGATTTCGCTGGACGCGGAGCGCGAGGCCGACGCGGGATTTGTGGAGCCGGCCGACAAAACGGAATCGCAGTTTGATTGGATGGCGGCGCAGGAGTTGAGAGGCGTGGTGCAGAAAGCGCTGCAGCAAGTTCCGGACGTTTACCGCGCGGCGGTGATCCTGCGCGACCTGGACGGGTTGTCGTACGAGGAAGTCAGCGAGGTGCTGGATGTTTCGGTGGGCACGGTGAAATCGAGAATGATCCGCGGGCGGCGATTCCTGCGCGAGATCCTCGAGCCGGTGCTCGGGAAAATGTCGAACGAAATTGTGGAGGCGGGCGCGGAGAAGGGGAATTCGGTCCCAGCGAATTTCCCGGCAAGACCGGAGCGCAAGTACGCGGAATCGAGCAGAGATATTTCGGGCTGGGCGCCGGGCGGCCGCAGATCGGCCGGCTTTTCGGCTGGAGGTGGAAAGTGAATACCGTGGAAATGAATTGCAGCGAAGTCCGGGAATATTTGCCCGGCTATCTGGATGGAGCGTTGCCGGAAGAGCGCGATGGATTTTCGCGCGCGGCGATCCATGAGCATTTGTCGGCGTGCGATGACTGCCGTCACGAGCTTTCGCGTTACCAGAAGATGCAGCAATTGATGGCGCAGAGCGCGGTGGTGGAGCCTCCAGCGGAATTGGGCGTGGAAATCCGCAGCGCGCTGGCGCGAGTGCGCGAGCGTATGAGCTTCGGCGATTGGCTGCGGCGTTTGCGCGACCGCGCGGAACTGATCCGCGCAAATTCAGTGGCTCCGCTGGCGCTGCCCGCGACGGGCGGGCTGGTGGCGGCGCTGCTGGTGTTCGCGGTGGTGCTGCCGTTCTATGCCGCGAATGCCTCAACTTTGCAGGGGCTGAACGGATATTCGGACGACCTGCCCACGGCGGTCCTGGCGCCCGCGCGGCTGGAAACGTTGGCGGGCTTCTCCGCATCGGGGCTGGGCGATTCCAACTCCATCGCGGGAATGGTGGTTGTGGAAGCGTCGGTGGGCGTCGGCGGCGACGTGGTGGATTACCGCATCCTCTCCGGCCCGGACGACGCCACGGTGCGCCACCAGCTCGACAACATTTTGCTGCTCTCGCGATTCCGCCCGCAAATGAGTTTCGGGCGGGCCATCCCGGGCGGCCGCGTGGTGCTGACCTTCAGCACGGTGAACGTAAAGGGCTGAATCGTTTTTTGGAATGATTGTGGACGCCGCGGCAATTCGCATTCCTTGACGGAAGCGCGGCCCGCCTGTAGCCTATTCGCTGAGTCAAGGTTCAGAAGAACGCCGCCGGGCGAGGACGCATCTAAGCTGGAGTGCTTCCGAACCGAGGCGAGCGAACGGAATTGAGCTTGCCCCACGTGTTTTCTCCAATTGAAATCTGTCGCATGGCGCGCTTGCGCGCCCGCGTGGCTTGCGCGGCGGTTTTGATTGCCGCGGCATTTGCCGTCGCCGCGCCATGTTCGGCGCAGACGCAAACGCAGCCGCCTCCCAAGACGCCGCCAAAGATGCAACCGCCGTCGGCGGCTGGCGCATCGCAGGATCCATCGAAGCCTCCGCAACGGACCTACGTTCCGGTGCAGCCGAAGGTCAGCATCGAGTCCAGCCAGGAACTCTTCGCCACGATGTGCGCGCTGTGGGCCGCGGGCTACAACTCCGATGTGAGCACTTCCAACATTCCGGCGATGTGGGCCGGCGTGGCCGCGGAAATGTTGAAGAAAAAGGGCCCCGCGACGGAGGCATTGCGGAAGTATTTTGACGAGCACGAACACCGCGACCGCGCGGCCACACTTTCGCACTTCGTTTCCTTCGCGCTGGTGGCCGGGCCGCCTCCCGAATTTCAGTACACGCTGCGGCACGATGAACTGCCTCCCGATTTGCTGGCCATGGAAGATTTCAACGCCATCCTCGCGAAGTTTTACGCGGAGGCGGAAGTGGAGGCGGCGTGGCATCGCGTGGAGGCCGCCTACCCGCCGGTGATCCGGCAACTGCAAGGGCCGCTGACGCAGATTGTGCTGAAGACCACCGGGTACTTGCGCGAGGTTCTCCAGTCAACGAGCCAGCGGAAATTTGTGATCTATGTGGAGCCGCTGGTAGGCGTGCACATGAACCTGCGGAATTACGGGGATAGCTATTCGGTGGTGCTGGACGGCTCGACGACTGTTTCGGTGGACCAGATCCGCCACTCGTTCCTGCATTTCCTGCTGGATCCGCTGCCGGTGAAATACAGGGCTGCGATTACGCTGTCGCGTCCCTTGCTGGATGCGGCGGCACGCGCGCCTCGATTGCCGAGGGAATACCGGACAGACCTCACCGGCTTCTACACCGAGTGCCTGATCAAAGCGGTGGAGCTGGAGCTGGACCGCATGACAGCGGAACAGCGCGCGCGGGCGGTGGATGCGGAGGAAGCGGAGGGCTATGTACTGGTGCGGCCTCTCGTGCGGGAGCTGGAAAAATTTCAACTCGCCGAGCCGGCCATGACATACTATTTCCCGGACCTGGCGAAGGGAATCAACGTCGCTGCTGAAATGCAGCGGCTGCAGGCGGTACAATTCGCTCCGGCGCTGGAAGCGCCGCCCGCCGATCCCGCCGCGACCGACGCCGCGGAACGCGAGCAAATGCTGCAACAGGGCGAGCGCCTGTTGGCATCGCAAGATGGCGGGGGAGCCCAGCAAGTTTTCGAGAAGGTGCTGGCTCGGTGGCCGGGCACGCCGCGAGCGACATACGGCATGGCGATTGCCGCGGTGTTTCAGGGGCAGGGCGAACGCGCGAAGGAGTTGTTCACGAGTCTGACGCGGCCCGCGGCGGGAGCGGCGGCCAGCGGCGCGGGGGGCGACCCGATCATCCTGGCGTGGTCACATGTTTATCTCGGGCGCATGAGCGATTTGAAGGGCGACCGCGAGGAGGCGCTGGGAGAATACCGGGCGGCGCTGAATGTGCAAGGCGCGCCGGAAGCCGCTCGATTGGCGGCACAGCGAGGAGTGGAAAAGGCTTATCAGAAACCGGGGCCATCAGCAGATCACTAGGGCGGTGAGGATCGGAAGAAACCGAGTCCGGGTCACAAACCGTCTTATAATGTCACTACCTCTTACGGGGAAGGAAAGGACACTGCAATATGAAGAAGACAGGTCTTAGAGTTTTTGGCATCGCGTTTGTGGCCCTGTTGGATTTCTCCGCAGCGGCGTGGAGCCAACAGGGAATGGGTCAGCAAGGCGGCATGGGCCAGCAGGGGATGGGCGGGCAACAGCAGCAACAGCAGCAGCCACCGCCGGCGCAGGGTCAGACGCCTCCGCCTGCCACTCCGCCTCCCGTTGATCCGGCAGAAGAAGCGGCATTTAAGAAGCTGGCGAAAGTTGACAATGCCGATGCCAAAGCGGTGTCAACGCAGGCTGGTGATTTCCTGAAAAAGTATCCCAAGAGCAAGTATGCAGCTCAGGTGTATGCCCAGTTGGCTGGCGCCGAGATGCAATTAAACGAACCGGATAAGGCTCTTGCCGCAGGGAAGCAGTCATTGGACCTCAGCGGCAATACGAACGTGGATGCCCTGTCCGTGATGGCGGTGGTGATGTCGCGGAGGTTCGACAGCAGCAAGCCAACGGCGACGGCGGACCTGCAGGCCATCGAAACATACGCGCGCGAAGGGATCCGATTGTTGAATCTTCTAGTGAAGCCGGCGGAAGCGGACGAGGCGACCTTCACCAAGACAAAGACGCAGAGACTCGCGATGTGTCACAGCGGGTTGGGACTGGCGCTCTTGAATGAGGGGAAGAATGCGGAAGCGGCGCAAAATTTCGCCGAAGCCACGAAGCTGGAAGTCCCGCCGGAGCCGGTGGATTTGTATCTCCTGGGATTGGCCTCCATGGAGACCAAGCAATTCGCCCAGGCGGTGACGGCATTCGGGGATTGCGTTCGAGAAGCGGGCCTGATGCAGGGCATGGAAGAATTCCAGAAAACCTGCAAGGGGAAGCTGGACGAAGCAAAGAAGATGGCTGCTTCGCAAGTCACACCGCCGAAGCAATAACGGCAAATTAGATGGCAGGACCTGGGCGGGAGCAACTCGAAGCGTTGCTCGGGCACGAGTTTCAGAATCCGGAGTGGCTGGAGCGCGCGCTCACGCACAGTTCCTGGCTGGGGGAGAACCCGGTACCGCGGAGTTCTCCCGGGGGCGATCCCTCCGCGTACGATTGCAACGAAAAGCTGGAGTTCCTGGGCGACGCCGTCCTCACCCTCATCGTCAGCGAATCACTTCTGGCAAGTAATCCAACCTGGCGAGAGGGGCAACTTTCCAAAGCGCGCGCGAGCCTGGTGAACGCGGGCGCGCTTGCGGAAGCAGCACGCCGCCTGAATCTGGGCGCTCATCTCCGCCTCGGGCGCGGCGAGGAGAGAACCGGAGGGCGTGAGAAACCGGCGCTACTCGCGGACGCCTATGAAGCAATCGTCGCCGCGCTTTTCCTCGATGGAGGGTTGGGTGCTGCACGAGGCTTCGTGGACCGGTCGCTTCTTTCCACGGCCACGGACGGGCAAATTGGCCACCTGGAAGAAGCGGACCACAAATCCCGGCTGCAGGAAATGTTGCAGGCGCGAGGCTGGCCTTCGGCGGATTACCTGGTGGTGAACGAAAGTGGCCCCGACCATCGCAAGGTTTTTGAAGTTCAGGCGCGCGTCGAGGGGCATGGATCGGCGGCGGGACAGGGGTTGAACAAGAAGGAGGCCGAACAGGCCGCGGCCCGCGGAGTGATGGAGCAGCTATTCGGCAAGGGCGATTCCAGCGAGGAGACGAATGGCAGACGCGACGGGAATCGTTGAAGCCGAAGTTGCTGTTCCGGTGAGCGAGGAGCGGCAGCGCGTTTCCGCCTGGGAATATCTGGAATCCCTGCTGGTCACCATCATCCTGGCGTTATTCCTCACCAGTTTTGTCGTACAGTCATTCAAGATCCCCTCCCAATCCATGGAGCCGACTCTTTTGGTCGGCGACCACCTGCTGGTTAATAAATTCATTTTCGGCGGGACGGGGGCGTGGTACGAGAAAATCCTGCCCTACCGACAGATCCGGCGCGGCGACATCGTGGTGTTCAAGTATCCCTACGACGATCATCCGTACTACGTGAAACGCGTGATTGGAATTCCCGGCGACCGCATCCGGATCGCGGACCAACAGGTGTACGTGAACGGGGAGCTTCTGGAAGAGCCGTACGTGGTACACGACCCGAGCGTGCCTTACGACGCATTCGGAGACACGTTCCCGCCCTCTTCCACTCACTTCCTGCGATTATCGGTGAGGCCGGAATGGGCGAGCCAGCTTCTGAGCTATGTTTCCGACGGGGAACTTGTGGTGCCGCCAAACAAATATTTCGTGATGGGGGACAACCGCGACCGGAGTTCGGACAGCCGTTACTGGGGCTTCGTCAGCCGGGACGCCATCATGGGCGGGCCGGTGATTATCTACTGGTCGGTGGTGACGAACGAGGACGCGGTGGATGAGCCCGGGATTGGCGGGCGGCTGAAGGGAATTTTCGATACACTGGTGCACCTGCCCTCGCGGACGCGCTGGCGGCGGATGTTCCATCAAGTGCGCTGAGGCCATCCGCGCCCGGCACATTCCTGAATTCTTATGCCCAAGAAACAATTCCGGCGATGGTTCAAGCTGCTGGTGG
>JBGOTC010000198.1:0-6315 GCA_041476305.1 Terriglobia bacterium | reverse complement strand
CGTGGGGCTCGAAGTCGCGCGTATCCTCCTCGGGCGGGCGACGCATCTGCGCTGGCTCTTTTACACGGACTCGCCGGGCATCTGGCAATTCGCGCTCATCCTCGTGGCCACCATGATGTCCGTCGCCGTGCCCATCAAGATTTGGAACAACACGCGCATCGAGATGAATTTGGAGCAGCACCAGCAGCTCCTTTTGAAGGCGCGCATGGACGCTCTCTCCAGCCAGATCAATCCGCACTTCCTCTTCAACACGCTCAATACGGTGACTTCGCTCATCCGCTTCGACCCCGATATGGCGCGCGTTGTGGTGGTGAAGCTGAGCAACATCCTGCGGCGCCTCTTGCGCAAGCACGAGACGTTTGTGCCCCTTCGCGATGAGCTCGAGTTCATTGACGACTACCTGGATATCGAAGTGGTCCGCTTCGGCCGCGAAAATCTCCAAATCTTCAAGGAGGTGGACGAGCGCTCGCTCGACGCCTTCGTGCCCAGCATGCTCCTGCAGCCCATCGTGGAAAACTCCCTGAAACACGGCCTGGCAGGGAAGCTCGAGGGCGGAATCATCACCATCCGCACCACCATGAACGACGGCCGCCTCCTGATTGAAATTGAGGACAACGGAGTGGGGATCCCGGAAATCCGCATGCCCCAGGTTTACGTGGAAGGGATCGGAATCAGCAACGTCCACGAGAGATTGAAAATCCTCTACGGCGGCGACTTCAGGATGGAAATCACCAGCTGCGAAGGCGAAGGCACCCGCATTCAGATTGAAGTTCCCGAAGTCGTCCCCACATTCCCCGTCACCGTTTAGAGCCGCACGCTCCCGCTTCCTGATTGCGCCTGGAGTGGATTCCCACAGGTCACCACAAACCTGCATATTGGTGCTTTTCCAGGTCTGTCCTTCGCACCCCTTGCTTCCTTTGAGAAAGAGCTTGACAAGTGCCCATAATTACAGTACTTTCTGTATAGACAGAAATAAAGGAAAACACCGATGCCCGACCTAAGCGCCGTTCAGAAGAAGTTCATCCTTCACTGGGGCGAAATGGGCACCCGCTGGGGGATCAACCGCACCGTCGCCCAGGTCCACGCCTTGCTTTATCTCTCCTCCAAACCGCTGGATGCCGAGGACATTGCCAAGACCCTGGGGGTAGCGCGCTCCAACGTCAGCACCAGCTTGCGCGAGCTCCAGGGCTGGGGGATTGTGCGCGTAACGCACCTCCTGGGCGACCGTCGCGACCATTTCGTCACCTTCACCGACGTCTGGGAAATGTTCCTTATCATCCTCGCGGAGCGCAAGCGCAAGGAAATTGATCCCACGCTGGGGATGTTGCGGGATTGTCTCGCTGAGCTGGGCCGCGAAGGCGCGGGCGAGCCTTACACGCGGGATCGCGTCGCCGCCATGCTCGAATTCATGGAGAACATGCAGGGCATCTACGAAGAAGCAGTCCGCATGTCTCCCGGCACGCTGAAAGGTCTGCTGAAAGTGCGCGGGAAATTGCGAAGCCTCCTGGGGAAAAAGGGATCTGGTCGTCGCACGGAAGGGAGGTAGCCATGATTTCGCTCGCCTCTGAGTTCACGGACGCCAAAAGCCGTCACGCGCGCGGTTGGCTCTTCTACGACGTCGAGTGTGATTTCTGTGTCTGCATCGCGCGCTTCGTTGCCCCGATCCTCGCCAGGCGCGGGTTTGCCCTTGCTCCATTGCAGGATCCCCGGGTCGGGGAGTTGCTCGGGTTGTCTCAAGCGGAGTTGATGCTCGAAATGCGGTTGTTGCTCGAAGATGGCAGCCAGTACGGAGGCGCGGACGCCATCGTCGCGTTGGCGCGCAAAATCTGGTGGGCGCGGCCGATCGTCTGGCTCGCTGTGATCCCCGGAGTCAGGCAGGCCATGCGAGCGGGGTATCGCTGGGTGGCTTCGCACCGCAAATGCGCTGCAACGGGTTGCGTTGTCTCGAATTCGCTTCCGCGAGCTTGAAGATCGACATGTTATTCGCAGGGAGGACGCCATGCATATTCTGATAAAGCTCCTCTGGGTTGCCGGACTGATTCAGCTGGCAATGGTGGGCGCGAATTTCTACCTGCCCCGCAAATTGAAGTATCGCGAAAATCTTGCCGGAGTAACTCCCATGTTCCGCCAGATCTTCATCGTCCACGCGGCCTACATCGTGGGAGTCGTATTCCTGTTCGCCGTGCTGACTCTCGCCTTCGGCGCGGAACTCGCCGGCGGGCGTGGACTCGGCCGCTTCCTCGCCGCGGCCATTTGCCTGTTTTGGCTCTGTCGCGTACCGTTGCAACTTTTCTATTACGACGCGGCGCTGCGCCGGGCCAATCGCCTGGGAGACGCCGCCATGACCGCCGCGCTGCTCTTCCTCGCCGCGACTTATGGCGCGGCGGCCTTCGCGCCACTCTGGTAAGCCCATGGCCAATCCCACGGAGATTCGGCACGTACAGCGCCTGACTCCCATCGTATGGCTGGGGACACCAGTATGGTTCTTGCTGGCGATTGCTTACTGGCTCATGTGGTTTCAGTTGGATTTGATCGAGCTGCTCTTCTTGATGGCCCCGTGGATAGTCGTGCCCGTTGGCGTTTCACTTATTCTTCCTGTTTCGCTGGAATCTTCACCGTTGCTTACTCCGTGGCGCGTGTGGCTGATCTACTTGTCGGCGGCGCTTTGCACGGCGGCACTCCTCTTTCCTGCGGGCCACATCGCAGCCGGATTCGCAGGGAGCTGGCTAATCCTCTGCGCACTATTCGCCTGGGATGGTCTAAGGCGGATTTGGGCGACCCGCCTCCGGTCCCTGCCTCAATTTTGCTTTGCCGTCGCCGAGGGTTACCTCATCGTAGGCGGGGCTGGTCTCATCGTTTCGCGCCTCGGCTGGCAAACCCTCGGATTCGCTGAGCCAATCATTCTGCTGACCGCTGTTCACTTTCACTTCGCGGGATTCCTATCATCCATTTTCGCGGGCCTTACGTATCAAACCTTGATCCACACGAAGTGGGCGAACCCCGTGCGTCCATTTCTGCTCGCCGCCGTTCTTGGGCCTGGTCTCCTGGGGATCTCTTTCGTCATTGACCCCGCATTGAAAGTGATCTCCGCCATTGGGGTCGTGCTCGGCGTGATCGGATTGGCAATCGGGATGGCGCGTGCCGGGATGGCTGTTTCCCCCCGCTCAGCCCGTTTTCTACTGCAAGCAGCGTCGGGGTGCGTTATCGCGAGCATGGTTCTTGCTGCGCTATGGGCGCTCGGCGAATATTCGCTGCATCAAATCGTGGACCTCTCGCAGATGGCGCGCATCCATGGCTTCCTCAATTCCGTTGGATTTGCATTTCTAGGTTTAGTCGGGTGGTCAAAGGCCGCCCACGCTTGAGCAAGGAAGGCCTGGCCATGCGAATAGCGATTACAGGTGGGACGGGATTCGTCGGTAGCCATCTCGCGCGCCGTCTCGTTGAGAGTGGGCACGAAGTGGTCTTAATTTCTCGGGGAAAAGACGATCGCGAGCCTGAAATCCGGCAGCTGAAGCGTTCACAGTTCTTTGCTTCGGATCTCTCCACCGTAGAAGAGCTGGCCCTCGGCTTCGCCCACTGTGATGCCATCGTGCACTGCGCCGGAATCAACAGGGAATTGGGAGAGCAGACCTATCAGCGAGTTCATCTGGAGGGGACGCGCAACGTCGTTTCGGCCGCTCACCGCGTCGGAGCTCGCAAACTGATTCTCCTCAGCTTCCTCCGCGCTCGCCCGAATTGCGGCTCCCTTTATCACGAATCAAAATGGGCTGCCGAAGAAATCGTGCGCGACTCAGGATTGGACTACACGATTTTCAAGGCCGGAGTCATCTACGGGCGCGGGGATCACATGCTTGATCATTTGAGCCACGCCCTCTTCACCTTTCCAGTGTTTGCCCTGGTGGGCTTCCATGAAAAGGCCATCCGGCCCCTCGCCGTAGAAGACCTCGCCCGGGTGATGGAAGAGTCCCTCACGGATCCCCGTCTTTCGCGGAATACGTTTGCGGTAATTGGGCCCCAGAAAATGAAACTGAGAGACGCCGTCGCGAAAGTCGGCGCAGTCATTGACAGGCACCCCTGGACTTTCCGAATGCCACTCTGCTTTCACTATGCTCTGGCGTGGTTTGCCGAACTCACCATGAAAATCCCGATCACAGCCCGAGCCCAGGTCCGGATTCTTTCCGAAGGGATCGTTGAACCACTGCCTCCCTGCGATTACCTGCCGCAGGACTTGCGCCCCGCAACAGAATTTACAGCTGAACAGATAAAGAAGGGCCTCCCAGCGCCCGGGGCCTTTGGGTGGTCCGACCTGCGTTGCGCGAGACGCACTGGAAGAGAATTGAAAGTGGGCGGGGTGTAGTTTGAGTCTTGTGCGCCGAAGAAAACTCGATGACGCAGAATTCGACAGGGAGATGATATTCCATGAGCGACCCAACTATGTTCGGTCTCGGAATCGGGATGACTTTGTTGTTTTCATTTGGAGTAGTCCTCTATCTCCGCAGACATTTGAAAGCGATTCTGATTGACCTGTGCGGATCATCCGAGCGGGCCGCCTTCTGGTGCGCGTTCGCCAATGCGACGCTGGTTCTTCTCCCGCTCATTGTTACGCTTGATTACAGACCTGGGGAGGGTGAGAAAGTCGCATCGCTCTGGGGCCTTGTGGCAATCGCCGACCGGGGTATCGCGGGCGTGACGGCAGCCGTGATTGCGATTGGCATCGTTGTGGGAAGTTTCATCGCGCGAAGCCGGGTTATCACCGCGGCGGCGCCAAAATGATATCTCTCACGCCCGCGCGGCCGCTGAACTCGCGTTGAGGATCTTCTGGTAGTAAGCCTCGTACTGCGGAATGATGTCGTTGGCGCAGTAATTCTTCCGCGCATTGATGCGCGCCTGCTGGCCCATGCTGCGGCCACGGTCGGCGCGCGAGAGTATGTCCACGGCATATTTCGCGGCGGCGGCCACATCCCTTGGGGGCACCAGATAGCCATCCACTCCGTGCTTTACAACCTCCGGTAGGCCGCCAATATCGCTCGCCACCACCGGGACTTCGCAGGCCATGGCCTCCAGCGCCGCCAGACCAAACGACTCCAGGTCCGAAGGCAGAAGGAACAAGTCCGCCAGCCCAAGTTTTTGATAAACCTCGTCCTGTTTCCCGAGGAAGAAAACGTCCCGGCCTAGTTTTTTCTGCCGGACAAGATACTCAGCCGCGCCGCGGTCAGGGCCGTCGCCGATCATGACCAGCTTCGCGGGCATCTTTTCGCGCAGCAGACTGAAGATCTCCACCACGTCAACGACGCGCTTCACCGGCCGGAAATTGGAAAGGTGCATCACGATCGGCTCGCCGTTCGGCGCCCACAGGGCGCGGCACCGCGCGTCATCGGTACGGTGGTAGAGATCGCAGTTTACGAAATTGGGGATCACTTCAATCGGATTGCGGACGCTGAATTCTTCTACCGTCCTGTTTTTCAAGTAGTGTGAAATTGCGGTCACGCCATCCGACTGCTCGATGGAGAATCGCGTAATTGGCAGGTAGCTGCGGTCGCTGCCCACGAGCGTGATGTCTGTTCCGTGCAGCGTGGTGATGAACGGAAGTCGCCGCGGCGCAGCCATGGCGCGCGCCAGGTGCGCGCTCACCGAGTGCGGAATGGCGTAGTGCACGTGGAGCAGGTCGAGCTGCGCCGTCTCCGCCACCTCAAACATTTTCGAGGCCAGCGCTAGTGTGTACGGCGGATGCACGAAGAGCGGATAATTCGCGATTTCGACTTCGTGGAACGAGATGCGCTCCGCATTCGCCGGCATGCGGATGGGCGGTGCGTAGCTGATGAAGTGGATGTCGTGACCGCGCGCGGCCAGCTCAATGCCCAGTTCCGTGGCCACGACGCCGGAGCCGCCGTAGGTCGGATAGCATGTGATCCCAATGCGCATGGGTTTTCGCCGAAGCTCCAGGGCAGCACCCGCCTTGCAGGCCATGATTCAGGGTGCTAAATTCGCCGTTCTCAGCGTACACCATTAGACGCATCCAGGGGGCGCCAGGTGACAAGGTTGCAGGGCAAAGTCGCCCTGATTACAGGCGGAGGCAGCGGCATCGGCCGCGCCTGCGCCGTCCTGTTCGCCCGGCAGGGAGCGAAGGTCGCCGTCGCCGGGCGTCGCGCCGAACCGCTGGCCGCCGTCGTCAAGGAAATCGTCGCCGCTGGCGGGGACTCGCTCGCCATGCAATGTGACGTGACAAAGTTGGATGAAGTGGAACGTGCGGTGAAATCGGTTGCGGACCATTTCGGCCTGCTGAACGTCGTGGTCAACAATGCCGGAGCAATGGTT
>JBGOTC010000197.1:0-6401 GCA_041476305.1 Terriglobia bacterium | reverse complement strand
CGGCAAGCTGGTCCAGGCGCTTCTCCGGAACTTTCGCCACGCCGACGTGAGTGCCAGATTGCCCGGCGCGGGTGTCGAGGTGCGCCTTCGTCAGAATTTTGAATAATGTTGTCTTGCCGACCTGTGGAAGTCCGATGATCCCTGTTTGCATCGCGCCGGAAGTCTAGCATGGGGCGCGAGGGAACGCGGAATCAGGAAAGTTGAATGGAAAACCAGTTTCACGAAGCGCGAACAGTCAAGTACATCGCGGCGATACCAAGAAACAGGACAGTACCCTCGAGCCAGACAGACAGGACGTGCAACTTGTTGAATTCAACACGAAGCGGGCTATCGGCGGCAGAGCGCTCGATGGAGCCCATCTGTTGCCTTAGCTCGCCCATGTGCGCGGCGACATAGAATTGCGAAAACGCAGTGAGCACAACCATCAGGATCACCGCCACGGCAGCCAGCCGCGCGACCGATGGAAATGAACTGCCGCGCAGAAAATGTGCGACGAGATAGATGACCCCCGCGCCCATCCCGATGAGGTGCAACCGGCCCAGCGTAAAGCCCACCACGGCGCCGGCTTGATCGCGGCTGGCCAGAATCCCAAACGCGCCGGGAGCCACAACGAAACTCAGGAGGCAGATGGCGCCGAGCCATACCCCCAAACATAGAAACTCGATTGTTCGTAAGGCGTTTGACATGGTGAGATTTCGCTAAAATGGAAACCCGGCGATTCCCGCGCGGCGGGAAAGCACAAAAGAAATGGTGGGCGATCAAGGACTTGAACCTTGGACCTCTCCCGTGTGAGGGGAGCGCTCTAACCAACTGAGCTAATCGCCCATGAACGCAATACTTTAGCAGAACCGCGGAGCTTTTCAATATGCCACAGGCTACGACAACCGTCGCATCTCCGGTCGCGCAGTCGCGAAACATCCGTGTCGCGGACCTTCAGCGCACCATCGCGAAGGTGATCCGCGGCAAGGACGAAGTCATCGAAATGGCGTTGGTGGCGCTCCTGGCGCGCGGGCATCTGCTGATTGAAGACGTGCCGGGAGTCGGCAAGACGACGCTGGCGCAGGCCCTGGCGCGTTCGTTCCACTGCACCTTCCATCGAGTGCAATTCACGTCGGATATGCTGCCCTCGGATGTGATCGGCGTGAGCGTGTTTAATCCCACGAGCCAGGAATTCGAGTTCAAACCCGGGCCGCTGTTCGCGAATATCGTGCTGGCGGATGAAATCAACCGCACAACGCCGAAGACGCAATCCGCGCTCCTGGAAGCCATGAACGAGGCGCAGGTGACGGTGGACAATTACACCTATCCACTGCCGCAGCCCTTCATGGTGCTGGCGACGCAGAACCCCGTGGAGCATCACGGCACCTATCCCCTTCCCGAATCGCAGCTTGACCGCTTCATGCTGAAAGTGCGCATGGGATATCCGGGGCGTTCGAGTGAAAAGGAAATCCTGCGCGACCTGGGAGGCCGCTCGGCGGTCAGCACATTGATCCCCGCGATGGAAGCCGCCGAGGTTGTGGCGCTGCAGTGCGCCGTCGAACACGTGCGTGTGGAGGAGAGTCTGCTGGATTACGCGCTGGAGATTGTGGAGCGCACGCGGAATTCCGAGCACTTGAGCCTGGGAGTGAGCACGCGGGGCGCGCAGATGCTTCACCGCGCGGCGCAGGCCCACGCGTTCCTCGAAGGCCGCAATTTCTGCGCCCCGGACGATTTCAAACGGCTGGTGGTGCCGGTATTTGCGCACCGCGTGGTGGTGAATACGAAATATCTCTCCACGCAAAAGAAATCCGAGCAGGCGGAAAGCATCCTGCGCGATCTGGTGGAAACGGTTCGCGTACCGCTCTAAGGAAATGACGCAGCCCGCCTCAACCTCCCGCGCCATCGGCGAATGGGATTCTGCTCCTCCATCCAGTCAGGAAAAGAAAGCCCACGATCGAAGCGGGTGGCGCAGCTTCGGCATCGCGATGCTGGCGCTGGCCCTGGCATTTGGCCTGGCCGTCTATTCAGGCGCGGCGGCGCAGGTGGGGGCGCTTTGGACAGCCGCGGCGGCCGCGCTCGCGGCGCTTGGCCTCGCAGGATGGGTGGCCATCACCATTGTGCCGGCATTGGCGCGGCGCACTCCGTTGCGATGGCTTACGCTTCACATCGATTACAAGATCACGCGTGAAGGCATCGTTTATCTTGTGGGCGTTTTTGTCGTGGCGCTCGCGGCGCTCAATACCGGAAATAATCTGCTGTTCCTGATCCTCGGCTGCCAGCTGGCGGGAATCCTGCTCTCGGGAATTTTTTCTCGAATCACATTGACAGGCGTCGAGCTGCGACTGGAATTGCCGGATCACGTTTTTGCGGGAGAGCCCGCGGCGGCCGTCGTCGAGCTGCGGAATTTGAAGCGGACGTTGCCCTCCTTTGCCCTCAGCGTCGTGGGAGAAACCCAGACCCGCAAAGACAAGGCCGCGGGCAAATTGATCACCAGGAAACAGCCACTGCTGGATCGGCCCGTTTACTTCCCATACTTGCCTCACCTGCAGGCGGTCCAGAGCAAGATCGAACTTGTCTTCCCCCGGCGCGGGGTTTATCGAAACGAGGCGCTGGCCATTCGTTCCCGGTTTCCATTTGGGTTTCTCGAAAAGACGCGAAGAGTCCCCGCGGAAGCGGAAATCTACATTTATCCTTCCATCGAGCGCACGGAGACATTTTACGAAATCCTTCCGCTCCTGAGCGGCGAGTTGGAAAGCTATCAGCGCGGGCGCGGAAACGACCTGTATTCCATCCGTGACCTCATGCACACCGATAGCGCGAGGTTCGTGGACTGGAAAGCCTCCGCAAAGTCCGGGGCCTTGAAGGTGCGCGAATTTGCGCGCGAGGAGGAGCGGCGGGTGCTGCTGGCTCTCGATCCAGTCGCGGGCGCGCGGCCGCGTGACGCGCAGGATGCAGCGCGCACCGCGCAGCAATTTGAGCGAGCCGTCTCGTTCTGCGCCTGCCTGGCATGGCATTTCAGCGAGATTGAATCCGTCATCGGCTTTCGCGCGCCGGGAACGGAAATCCCCATGGGTCCCTCGACCGAAAACGTGTTTGACGTATTGAAACAGCTGGCCATCATTGAACGTCGCCCGCAGGAAACCGGGGAACATTTCCTGAATGACCTCGCGCTCGATTCTTCGGTCTTCAAGATTGTGCTGACCAGCCGGCCGCGCGGCTCCATCCCCACGGCGCTCTGGAGTTCGGCGTATATGGTTTTCCTCGATTCGCTCTAGGCTGTGCGAGAATGGCGCGTGCCTCGAGCTCGTCAAGTCCCTCAGGCTCCGTGGACGCGCAGTGCCCTCCAGCTGAAACGATTCCGCAAACTTCTGCTGGCGTGGTTCCATCGATCGAAGCGTGACCTGCCCTGGCGCCGCACTCACGACCCTTATTGCGTCTGGATTTCAGAAATCATGTTGCAGCAGACGCGCGTCGAGGCCGTCATCCCTTATTACAAAAAATTCCTGCGCCGTTTCCCGGACGTGAAATCGTTGGCGCGGGCGCGGACGGAGAGCGTGTTGAAGCTTTGGGCCGGGCTTGGCTACTACAGCCGTGCACGAAATCTGCATCAAGCGGCGAAAGAAATTGTGGCGCGGCACCGAGGCAGGTTTCCGCGCAAGCAGAGCGAGGCCCTTCAACTGGCGGGCATCGGAGAATATTCCGCGGCCGCGGTCTTGAGCATTGCTCATGGCGCGCCGCTTGCCGTGCTCGATGGAAACGTCGCGCGAGTGCTTGCGAGGCTTGGCGCCATGCGTGGCGACCTTCGTGAACCCCGGCGCTGGCGCAAGCTTGCGGACGCATCCGGCAGCCTGCTGGCACAACATAAGGCCGGCGATTGGAACCAGGCAATGATGGAATTAGGGGCAATGGTTTGCACCCCGCGTTCGCCCAGATGCGGAGAATGCCCAATTGCAATCTATTGCCGCGCGCGCGCTTTGGGCATCGCAGATGAATTGCCCGCGAAGCGAATCAAGCGCGCCACCGAGCGTTTGACGCTTGCCGCCGCCGTCTTACTGGATCAGGAGGGCCGCACGCTGCTGGTGCGGGGTGCGAATGCTGACGCTCAGGCGAGCGCGCTCTTTTCGCACATGTGGCAATTCCCCGCTGTCGTGGCGCGCGGGGACGCCGCGACGGAGTTTGCCGCCGGCGTGGACAAACAATTCGCGATGAAGAACAAGGATCAAAGAATTGAACTCCGGGCGCTTGCCCCGCTGCGACACACGGTGACTTTCCGGGAAATCACATTGGCTCCTATTCTGATCAAGGTTGCCCGTTTGCCGGAAACGGATGATCCGGGCACGGCGGTGGTCCCGCTGAAGGGCCTGAATCGGCTGGCGGTCTCTTCCGCCACGCGCAAGATCGCCCATGCAGCGGCATCTCACCTCAACAAGAAGTAAAAAGATTCCCCGCAGAACTCTCATCGCTTCAAGCACCGCAGCCGAACATCCCGTTCTTCGACGGCGCGAGCGCAGACGGTTACTTGTTGGCGCGGAGTACCAGTGGCGCGGCGCAGGCGGCTGCTAGAATTGGCACGCAATGATTGGCCGCGCCTCAACTTCCAAAGACTCGATTCCTTCCCGGGCCGCTGCAATTCCGGATCTGGACCGCACCTCGGTTCTCACCATGTATTTTGAGGCTTCCCTCTACCTGATGCTGTTGACGGCGGTGTTGACGCTGGTTTCCACGGGCAAGCTCGACTTCATCTCCACCATCGCGGCGCCGCTCGCTCTGGTTTGGAAAGGCATCCGGAAATGGCGCGGGCACGGGCCGGAACTCTCTTCGCGCGTGGCCACCATTTGCGTTGCGGCATACTTCCTCTACCTGCCGGTGGATTACCTCTGGGCGAAGGACCGCGCGGCGGACGCCCCGAACCCCTCGCTGTACGCCGCATTGCTGGCCACGGTCCACCTCCTTCTCTTCGCGATGATCGTGCGGCTTTACAGCGCGCGGACGCGCCGCGACTCCCTTTTCCTCGCCATGCTGGCGTTCGCCGCCATGCTCTCCGCGGCGGTTCTTACCGTGGGCTCGGCGTTTCTCGGTTTCTTCCTGGTGTTCCTCATGCTGGGGATTTCCACTTTCGTAGGGCTGGAAGTGGAACGTGGAGCGGAGGGCGCGGCCACTCCAGAGCTGAGTGCAGGGACCCCTGCAACCCGGCGGTTGGTGAAGGCCCTGGGCGTTACTTCAGGCAGCGTGGCCTTTGCCGCGCTTGCTTTGGGCGGACTCTTGTTTTTCCTTCTGCCGCGATTCACCACCGGCTACTTCGGCGGCTATTCGCTACGGCCGAAGTTGATGACCGGGTTCAGCGAAAGCGTCGAGCTGGGCCAGATTGGCGAAATTCAGAAAAGCACCGCGGTGGTAATGCGCATCAAGGTCGCCGGCAGCCCGACGCGATTCATGAGCGAGAAATGGCGCGGCATCGCGCTCACACGTTTTGACGGGCGGCGCTGGACAGGAACGCAAGGGATGCGTCGGCGCGTTTATGCCAATGCCGAGGGTTGGATATTCCTCTCGAACGCGAGGGAGGTCTATTCCTCGGCGGCGTTGAGTTATCGCGTGCTGCTCGAGCCCGTGGCCAGCGACTCCGTATTTGTCGCGCCCGGGGCGGGCATCCTGCGCGGACGTTTCGCTTCAGGTTCGGGACTGGGCGGCGACTCCCTGCACCGCAACTTCCTGCTGGTTGACTCCACCAACTCGCTTTTCAACCCATTCCCCACTTTCAGCGAATTGAGTTACGACGCCTACTCGTTGCCGCAATCGGCCACTCCCGAGCAGTTGCGCGTTGCGGGCGAGGACTATCCCGAGGAAATCAGCGCGCAATTCCTGCAGACGCCGGAACTTGACCCGCGTATCGCCGCGCTGGCGTTGGAGGCGACGGCCGGCGCGACTACTCCCTATGACAAGGCCGTGGCGCTGGAGAATTATCTGCGCACGCACTATGGCTACACGCTCGACCTGACGGGTGGTCCGGGGCGCGATCCACTGGCGAATTTCCTTTTCGACCGGCGTGCGGGGCACTGCGAGTATTTCGCCACCGCGATGACCGTCATGCTGCGGACGCTTGGCATCCCCTCGCGCTATATCAATGGATTCCAGACCGGTGAATACAATGATGTGGGCGGTGACTTCGTCGTGCGGGCCAGCGATGCGCACAGCTGGGTGGAGGTGTACTTCCCGAGACAAGGATGGATCACCTTTGATCCCACTCCCGCCGGCAGTCCTCCTCGGCACGGGTGGTTTGCCGGCATCGCAAAATATTGGGATTGGTTCCAGCTCAAATGGGGCGAGTGGGTGATCAACTACGATTTCCTGCACCAGACGGCGCTGGCGCAAGGCGTGGGGAGCAAGTCAAGGGAATGGGTCTCCGGCGTGCGCACGCGCGTCGG
>JBGOTC010000196.1:0-6414 GCA_041476305.1 Terriglobia bacterium | reverse complement strand
CTTCGGACGCGTTTTTCCCCTTCCCGGATGGCGTGGAAGAGGCGGCGAAGGCCGGGGCGACAGCGGTGATCCAGCCCGGAGGATCCGTGCGCGACGCCGACGTGATCGCGGCAGCGGACCGGCTGGGGCTGGCCATGGTATTTACGGGCATACGCCATTTCAGGCACTAATCCGCAACAATCCCGCACAAACGCGTACGATGAGGTTGACGAAGCGGGCAATTCTTTTGACCGCGGCGGAAGCGCGTAGGATAATCGAAGGTCCAGAAACAACCATGAAGGACTTCGTGAAAACTGCGAGACTCGTGTGCGCCACGCTGGGCGCAGCAGTGGCCGTGTACGCCATGCCCGCGCGAGCGGCGGCGCAGGAGCCGCCCGCTGCGGCGCAGGGCGCGGCGCCAGTTCAAGAGTACTCGGTGCCGGACGCGAAGAAGCGCGCGGAGGCGTTTTTCAACTTCACGATGGGGCACCTGAACGAGATCTATTACCTCAACACAAACCGCAGTGAATTCGCGACGGCGGCAATTGGTTTTTACAAGAAGGCTTACGAGCTGGACCCCAACTCTCCGGTCATTGCCGAATACCTGGCGGAAATGTATTACGAGGCGCGGAGAATTTCAGACGCGGTGCTGGAAGCGCAGAACATTCTTCAGAAGGACCCCGCAAACCTGCCGGCGCGCCGGTTGCTGGTGCGGGTGTACCTGCGCACGCTGGGGGACTTGACGAGCTCTTCGGCGCAGCAGCAGACGGCCACGCGCGCGGTGGAGCAGCTGGAACAGATCCGCCGATTGGATCCCAACGACGCCCAATCAGCGCTGTGGCTTGCGCGGCTCTACCGCATGCGGGGAGAGATCTCGAAAGCGGAAACGGTCCTGCGCGACTTGTTGTCGCGGAACTCCAACGATGCAGCAGCCGCAGAGCAGATTGCTCAATTGCTGCTGGAGGAAAACCGCTCGCGGGAAGCGGTGATGCTGCTGGAGGGAGTGATCCAGCGCGCGCCGACGGGACACCTGCTGGATTTATTGGGAGGATCCTACCTGCAAACGCATGACTTCCCGAACGCCGAGCAGGCATTCCGAAAAGCCATCGATCTGGAGCCGGAAGACCCGGCACACCAACGCGGGTTGGCGCAGGCGCTGGCGGGGGAAGAAAAGTATGAAGAGGCGCTGGGCGTCTACAAGCGGATGTCCGAGATGGAAGCGGACGAACCCGACAATTATTTGCGGATGGCGGAGATGGACCGCCACCTGCACCGCCTGGATGACGCGGAGAAAAACATCCTGCTGGCGAAGGAGCGCGCGCCTGGAAACCTGGAAGTGGTGTACAGCGAGGCAATGATTTACGAAGCGCAGGGGCGCTTTGAAGACGCGGTGCGCGTGCTTTCCTCCGCGGTAACCAGCCTGAAATCGCAGACCACGGCGGCGCCGACAAACCGCAGGTCGCTGGCCATCCTTTACGAACAGCTGGGGCGGCTTTACACGGAAATGGAAAAAATCCCGGCGGCAGTGAACACATTCAACGAACTGGCGCACTTGGGAGATGAGGAGGCGCGGCGCGCGGCGTTGCTGACGGCGTCGACCTATATTTCGGCGCGCGACCTGCCGCACGCGATGGAGGCGGTTGACCGCGGGCTGGCGCAGGCTCCCCAGGACCGCGACCTGCGCCTGACGCGCGCGCGAGTGCTGGGCCTCAAGGGCGATGCCGACCAGGCGGCTACATTGTTGCGCGGGATGCTGAACCGCTCGGCGCAAGACGTGGAGATTTATCTGGACTTGGCGCAGGTGTATCAGCAGAACCGGCGCTATGCGGACGCAGAAGCGGCGCTGGGAGAGGGCGGGCAAATCGCCACGCGCAATTCCCTGCGCGAAATTATCTGGTTCATGCTCGGCGAAGTGTATGACAAGGAAGGCAAACCTGCGCAGGCCGAGGAACAATTCAAAAAGGTGCTGGCCGTTCATCCGCGCAACGCGCAGGTGTTGAATTACTACGGGTACATGCTGGCGGAGCGCGGCGAGCGCCTTGCCGAAGCGACGGACCTGATCAAGCGCGCACTGGCCGAAGACCCCGACAACGGTTCGTACATGGATAGCCTCGGCTGGGCCTACTACAAGCAGGACCGGCTGGCGGAGGCGGAGGATTCGCTGCGTCAGGCGGCCGCGCGCGAGCACAACGACCCGACGATCCTCGAACACCTGGGCGACGTTTACTTCAAGCGCGGGAAACTGGACCTGGCCGCGGCGCAATGGGACCGCGCGCTTGAAGAATGGCGCCACCAGATGCCTACGGACGTTGAGCCGGAAAAAGTCGCGGCCCTGGAAGCGAAAATTTCCAGCGTGAAACGCCGGATCGCCCAACAAAAGTCCAACGGCTCCGAAAAGCCGCAGAAGAACCAGCGCTAATGACAGCTGCAAGTTCCGGCGTCCGCCTGCCTGCGTTTGCCAAAGTGAATCTGCGCCTGGAAATTTTGGGGCGGCGAGACGACGGCTATCACGAGCTGCGAACCATCTTCCAAACCATTTCACTGCACGACACGCTGGAACTGGCGCCGCTCAATGGCTCACGCGTGGAACTGACGATTGAAGGCGACGCGGAGCTGGCGATGGAGCCTTCGCGCGATAATCTTGTGGTTCGAGCGATCGAAGCGGCGCGGCGCGAGTTGAAGTGGAAGCGCGGCATTCACGCGCAGCTGATCAAACGCATCCCCGTGGGGCGGGGACTTGGCGGCGGGTCGAGTGACGCGGCGGCGGCGCTTGTGGGGATGATGCGGCTGGCGCGGAAGGAGATCCCCGCGGCGCGATTGATGGAGTTGGGGTCAAGCCTGGGCGCGGACGTGCCGTTCTTTCTCCAAGGGGGGCGGGGACTGGGAATCGGGCGCGGGGATGAGATCTATCCGCTGCCGGACGGGCCAATGAGCACAGTGCTGGTCGTGTCACCGCGGGCAATCGCGGTGCGAACGGCGGACGCTTACAGGTGGCTGGGGGCCGGATTGACAAAGCGTCATAAGGCCCCTAAACTATGGTGTTTCTGCGCTCTTTGTTGGAGCGCGCAGGGGGAAGGCCTCTTCAACGATTTCGAGGCGGCCGTCTTCCCGCGCCATCCGCGCTTGGGGAAGATCAAGCGCAAACTGCTGCAACAGGGAGCTGCGGAGGCCTCGCTGGCGGGTAGCGGTTCGGCGGTGTTCGCACTGTACCGAAGCCCAGCGATGGCGCGCCGAGCCGCCCAAGGGTTCCCGCAGGACCAGGTATTCCTCTGCGAATTTGTTTCCCGGGGAAAGTACAGCCGCGCCCAGAGGGGCGGCAGCGCGTGAATTGAGCCCAATGGTCGACGAGAAATTCAAGATCTTCTCCGGCACTTCCAGCCCGCCGCTGGCGGACGAGATTTGCACCTACCTGGGCGCGACGCGGGGGAAAGCGGTGCTCGGGAAATTCAGCGACGGCGAAATTTATTTTCAGATCCTGGAAAACGTGCGAGGCGCGGACGTGTTCGTGGTGCAGCCGTGCACGCAGCCGGCGGATTACCACCTGATGGAATTGCTGATGATGATTGACGCGTTCAAGCGCGCGTCCGCGTGGCGGATTACGGCGGTGATTCCCTACTACTGCTATGCGCGGCAGGACCGGAAAGACAAGCCGCGGGTGCCGATTTCGGCGAAGCTGGTGGCCGACCTCCTGGAGACAGCGGGGGCGAGCCGCGCGTTGACGCTAGATCTGCACGCGCCGCAGATTCAAGGGTATTTCAATGTGCCGGTGGACCACCTGTACGCGATGCCAGTGATGATTGACTACTTCAAGGCGAAGAAACTGCCGAACCTGACCGTGGTTTCCCCCGACGCGGGCGGCGTGGAGCGCGCGCGGGCATTCGCGAAAAAGCTGGACGCCCCGCTGGCCATCGTGGACAAGCGGCGCGTGGACGTGAACGTGGCGGAAGTGATGAACCTGATCGGAGAAGTGCGCGGACGCACGGCGCTGGTGGTGGACGACATCATTGATACCGCGGGGACGCTGGTAAAGACCGCGGAAGCGCTGATGGCTGAGGGCGCGAAGGCGGTTTACGCCGCGGCGACACATCCGGTGCTTTCCGGCCCGGCAGTGGAACGCATCTCGAAATCAGAGATTACGGAAGTGGTGGTGACCAATTCGGTGCCGCTTTCAGAGAATGCGCGGAAGTTGAAAAAAGTGAAGGTATTGAGCGTGGCGGAGTTGCTGGCGCGGGGCATCCGCTCGATCCACGAAGAGACATCCATCAGCGAGCTGTTTAATTAGCGCGCGATTCGCGCGGAGCCATCACGAGGGTTCAAGGAAGGGCGTATGCAGCAGATCATCGTAGAAGCGAGCCGCCGCGACAACCGCGGCAAGAATGCCGCGCGGCGCCTGCGCGTTACCGGACAGGTGCCCGCCGTGCTGTATGGCGGAAAGGGCGGGGCGGAAGCGGTGGCCATCAACACCAAGCAGATGTCGAGCATCCTGCGCTCGCAATCGGGCCACAACACCATTTTCACCATCAAGCTGCCGGACGGCGAGCAGAGGGCCATGGTGAAGGACCTGCAAGTGGACCCGGTGAAGGGCGTGCTGCTGCACGTGGACCTGGTGCGCATCGCGATGGACGTGCGGATGCGCGTGAAAATCCCGGTGCACACCTTCGGCGAGCCGCAGGGCGTGAAGCTGCAGGGCGGCATTTTTGAAATGGTTACACGCGAAGTGGAAATTGAATGTCTGCCCGACGAAATCCCGGGCGAGTTCCGCGCGGACGTGACCGAGTTGATGATCGGCAAGCAACTGCGCGCGGGAGACCTGACGCTCGATCCGGCGAAAATGAAACTGGTGACCGACCCGCAGCGCGTGATTGCACACGTGGTTGCTCTGCGCGTTGAGGAAGAGAAGCCGGCCGAGGCAGTGGCGGCGGAGGCAACAGCGGCGCCGGCAGAGCCGGAAGTGATCAAGAAGGGCAAGAAGGAAGTGGAAGAGGGCGAAGAAGGCGCGGCCGAACCCAAGGTGGAAGCGAAGGCCGAGAAGAAAGAGAAGAAGTAGAGCGCCGCGGGGAAGGGCCCGCAAGGCAGGCGGCCGAGGATATGCGACTCATCGTCGGACTCGGCAATCCGGGCATGGAATACGCCTGGACGCCGCACAATCTGGGCTTTCTGACCGTGGACCGGCTGGCCGAAACGGCCGGCATCCGCGTGGAACGGCCGGAAGCAAAGTCCTACATCGGCCTAGGGAAACTAGCGGGGCAGGAAGTGGCGCTCGCGAAGCCCCAGACGATGATGAACTTGAGCGGGCTGGCAGTGCGGGAATTGCTGGCCCGGCTGGAGATTACTCCGGCGGAATTGATTGTGGTCTGCGACGAGGTCGCGCTGCCCTGGGGAATGATCCGGGTACGCGAGCGCGGGACGGCGGGCGGGCACAACGGACTGAAATCGGTGATCGGGGCCATCGGCAGCACGGAATTCTGCCGCGTGCGTTTGGGAGTGCAGCCCGATCATCCGGTGGGCGACCTGGCGGCATACGTTTTGCATCCGCTGAAGCGCGCGGAGCTGGAACAAGCCGGGGAAATGATCGACGAGGCCGCGCAGGCGGTGGAAGTGATTCTGGCGGAAGGCGCGGGACGGGCGATGACGCGGTTCAACAAGCGCGTGCCGCAGGAACTGGACGAAGAAGAATCCTAGGAATTTATGCCGGGCGGAAAGCAGGGCCCGCGAAATCGAGGAAACATGGAAGAGAGACTCTACGATCTGATTTTCATCTGCGCGCCGCTGACGCCGGAAGAAGAAGTGACCAAATTGACGGACACGCTCGAGCACACGGTGACCGAGCACGGCGGCAAAGTGGAGAAGAAAGAAAACTGGGGGACGAAACGCCTGGCGTATCGGGTGGCCAAGAACCGCGAGGGCATTTTCGTTTACCTGCAATTCAAGAGCACGCATGGCGATTCGATCAAAGAGCTGGAGCGGCGCCTGAAGGTGGCCGAGCCGGTGATCAAATATCAGACCGTGCGATTGGACGAAGAGATGAAGCGGCAGAAGAAGCTGCAGGAAAAGCGGGAGAAGAAACTTGCGCGACGTCCTCGCCGGGCCGCGCCGGCCGCGGCAGCGGCTCCCGCAGCGCCGCCAGCCCCGGAGCAAGCGGCCGCATCCAGCTAAGAGAATTTAGGGAGAGGAAACAATCATGGCAGACCAAGAAGGTTCACAGGCCCCGGCGCCAGCACCGGCACAGGGACGGCCGCGATTTGGCGGCGGTGGCCCCGGCGGTGGCGGCGGAGGACGCCCGCCACGCGAAGGCGGGCCGGGCGGCGGAGGTGGCCGCAAGGGCAAGCGACAGTTTTTCCGGAAGCGGAAAGTGTGCCGCTTCTGCACGGACAAGATCGACTACATCGATTACAAGAAGGCGGACATGCTGCAGCAGTTTGTGCAGGACCGCGG
>JBGOTC010000195.1:0-6441 GCA_041476305.1 Terriglobia bacterium | reverse complement strand
CGTGGAAGTGCGTCCGGCGCGGCGCGGCCTTTCGCTCGGGACTGAGTACATTTACGTCGTCTCCGTGGACCGCAAGGAAAACTTTCCACTGAGCATTTTCGTGCGGCATTCGGCGGTGGAGAATTGGTCCAAGCGCACGGGCCGCAAACTGACTGGCACGGAGGAATACGCAGTGGCGAAGATGCGCCTATTCCAGGCGTTCGATGAATTGGAAAGGCTTGCTGCGGCGCGGCCGGACATTGTGGTGGAAGAAAACGACCTGGAAGGGCTCCTGACGAAGTTGGACCTGTAGCCGGGAAGCCAAGTGAAAAATCCCAAGAAAAACGCCCTGGCCATTGAACCGCCCGAGGGAGGGTGGAGTCTTGTAAGTGGAGCCGCGATGCAAGCGCTCGAAGCCATCCTACCGGGGAGCCGAGTGCAAGGCGAGAGCGGGACAACAGAGGCCGCGCGGGATTTTGAAGGGCAGTTGGCCGACGGAGCCACGCTTGCGTTTCGCATGGCTATGAGTGTGCTCCGCAACCGCGCCGATGCGGAAGATGTCGCGCAGGAAGCACTGCTGCGGGCCTACAAGGGCTTCAGCAAGTTGCGCGAGCGAAGAGCATTCCGTGGGTGGCTGTGCCGCATCACTTGGCGGTTGGCGCTGGACCGGCAACGCGGCACGCGAAGGCGCGAACGAAGGGAATTGACAGCTGAGTCGGGGGCGCCGGAGCGAACCGCGGAGCAGATGGCGGCGTCCAGCGAGTTTGAAAGGCACCTGGCGCGGGCGATGGATGAGCTGCCGGAGAAGTTGAGACAGGCGCTGGTGCTGGCGGCGATTGAAGGGCACAGCACTCGCGAAGTTGCCGAGTTGCTCGGCTTGCCCGAGGGAACCGTGAAATCACGCGTGCATCTGGCACGAAAACAAATGGCGGAGAAACTGCAATGGCTTGTGAAGGACTTCAAGAGAGGCTGATCGAAGAAGCGGTCGCGCCGGGCACCGACACTGCTCTGGCGGAGCATCTTGCCTCTTGCGCGGGTTGCCGCGCGGAGCTTGCCGTCCAGCGGGAGTTGCAGGCGCGCATCGCGGGCGGACTTTCCGCGATGGTGAGCGGTGAGCCCTCACCCGCGCTGATTGCCCGGGTTCGCATGCAAATCGCGGCGGAGCCCGCAGCGCACCGATTCGGCTGGATGTGGCTGTCTGCGGGAGTGGCGACGGCGGCGCTTGCAGGATTCGCGATTTGGTTCGGAGCTCGGTACTTCATGCAGCATGCGGAGCCTGTGCGAGAGGTCCAGAAGAATGTCCCGCAGGCCGCGCCGCAGCAAATTGCTCAGGCTCCGGCGATTGTTCCTGCAAGGCCAGTGCGGAATCCGTCTGTGATTCACTCGGTGAGCACGCAGGGAAATGCTGGGCAGCATGTGGCGGTTGTGATTCCGCCGGGGCAGCGCGAGGCAGTGCTTCGACTGGTGGCGGCGCTGCGGAGTGGGCGTGTGGATGTCGCTGGACTTGTGAACCAGCCTCCGCCCCAGGAGATCGCGCCACTGGAGATTAAGCCTATCAAGATTCTCACGCTTGCGGAGGAGAGGGCAGCGGAGAAATCGGGCGACATTCACAAGTAGGCATTTCAACGCAACGACAAATTTCAGACCGGAGGATGCACATGAAGAGGAACAAAGTTTTTGGAGCGCTCGGAATCCTGTTGGCGGTGGCAATGGTGGCCGGTTTGGCAACGCGCGCCCAGGAAAAACCGCCCACGCCAGAGAAGAAAATGGTTCTGCTCAGGGCGTTGGTTGTTTTCGAGGAATATGACGGCCCGAAGAAAGTGGCGAGCCTGCCCTACACTTTCCGAGTCATCGCCGGCGACCACATGGGGGCAGCAGGCGGAGCGAGTATCCGCGACGGCTTGAAAGTCCCGGTAAGCACTGGGAACGCCAACAGCTTCCAGTACATGGATGTTGGCACCAACATGGATTGCCGCGCGACTTACCGTGATGATGGGGCATTCCACCTGTCACTGAGCGTACAGCGCACTTTCCTGTTTACTCCCGATGAATTGAAAGCAGCCATGGACATGAACAAGGTGGCTCTTGGCGCGGGGGGCAATCCGGTGGTCGCAACATTCAATTCCAGCGCTGAGCTGCTGATGCGCGATGGTCAGACCACGGAGGCGACAACGGCAACAAATCCGTTGAATGGACGTGTGCTGAAGGTCATCGTCACGGTGAATGTGGAAAAGTAAGGTGAAGGCCGAAGCGGTTTGAACAAGCAGAAGGCCAAGTGGGGCGCGATTCCTCAGATCGCGCCTCATTTGTTTTTGGGGCTACTTTTTTTCGGCGATGAGACGCGCAAGGGTCGCGCGAAGCTCACCATCCTGAAATTCATATCCGAGCTTCATCAGCTTGTCGGGAAAGACGCGTTGGCTGGAAAGAAGCAATGCATCCGCCATTTCCCCAAGCATGAGGCGCAATGCAAAAGCCGGAGCAGGAAAGATGGCTGGACGGTGCAGCACGCGCGCCGCTGTCTTGATGAAATCGGAGTTGCGCACAGGCTGGGGAGCGACGGTGTTCAAGGCTCCGCGAACGGCGCCATTCTCCAGGGCCAGCCGCAACACTCCCACGGCATCGGCGACGGAAATCCATGACATCCACTGTCTCCCGGATCCGATCTTGCCTCCGACAAATAATTTGATTGGGAGCAACATGCGCGGGAGCGCGCCACCCTGCGTGCTGAGGACGATGCCGAACCGCGGGGTGACGACACGCGCACCGAACTCGCCCGCGCGGGCCGCCTCGTGCTCCCAATCGCGAGTGAGCCGCGCAAGAAAGTCCTCTCCGGGGCCGCTGTAGTCGGTGAGTTTTTCCTCTCCGCGATTGCCGAAGTAACCGACGGCGCTGGCGACAACAAAAATACTGGGCCGCGCGGAGAGTGCGGAAAACTGATTGACCAGATAGCGCGTCGCTTCCACGCGGCTGGATTGCAGGAGCGCTTTTCGTGCATCATTCCAGCGGCCATGTGCAATGGAGGCGCCTGCGAGATGCACGACGGCATCCGCGCCCTCGGCCGCCTGCGCGTCGAACTGGTGGGAGAATGGATCCCACAGGACATCGCCCTCGACGGCGGCATGGCGTGTCTGCGGCCGCAGGAGACGATTAACGGTGTGCCCGGCGTCGCTGAGCGAACGCGCGAGGGCGGAGCCAATGAATCCAGTGGAACCTGAAATCAGAATGCGCATGGATTAGGTTTAGTCGCGAGCGCTTCGCTCTGAATGACCAGCCGGTCGCGCCCGGCAAATTCAGGCTAAGCCCGCGCGAAGTGCGCGTCAAGACATGCCGGATCATTTCGCCGGCGCCATCTTTCTTGAACGCCAAGAACGCCGCGCAATGTGGCAGTCATTTCAAATAATTCACTGAAACTGAATATGCTGACGCGTTGAGAGGCGAAATCGCAGCGGCAGCTAGCCAACGCATGCTTGCAAGGCTAGAATTGAGCCATGCAAGTGCGTGTGCTTTTCTTCGGGCGACTGAAAGACATCGTCGGGCTGGCGGAGGACAGCGCCGAGATTTCGGATGGCGCGCGCGTGGAAGATCTTTTTGCGAGGTACGGCCAACGCTTTCCGGAGCTGGCAAAGTTTCGCGCCTCCGTCGCGGCGGCGGTGAATCAGCAGTATTCCGAATGGCGCGCCACGCTTGCGGCAGGCGACGAAGTGGCCTTCCTGCCTCCTGTCAGCGGAGGGCAAGCGACCAAGCCGGAGGTCGCCGCCACGTGCGACATCTGCGAAATTGTGCATGACCCCATTCACGCGACTGAAGCGACGGAACAGGTCAAGGCCCCCGCGGACGGGGCGGTGGTGGTCTTCGACGGCGTTGTGCGAGACAACTCCGGAGGCCGCGCGACACAGTTCCTCCTCTACGAGGCCTACGAGCCGATGGCGCTTGGCGTGATGCGCGAACTTTGCGCGGAGATCCACCGTCGTTTTGCCATTGACCGCGTCCTGATGCAGCACCGGCTCGGCCGGCTGGAGATCGGCGAGACCAGTATTTTGATCGCCGTCAGCGCGGCGCACCGCGCCGCGGCTTTTGATGCCTGCCGGTTCGCAATCGACACATTCAAGAAGACGGTGCCTATCTGGAAGCAGGAGCATTTCCGCGATGGCGCAGTCTGGGCCGAAGGAGAGGGAAAGCCGCCGGAAACCTTTTCGCCCAACGGTGAATCTCATTCCTAGATGACGAAACTCAGACCCAGCCTTCAACGCCTCACCGCTGTCACGGTCATGGCGGCACTGATGTTTTTGCCTATGGAGGCTGCCGCGCCGCGCCCGCGTAATCTTGATCCCCAGGAATCCATCCGCGTTGAAGTGGATTTGGTCAACGTCCTTGCCAGCGTGATGGACCGCGACCACAGGCCCATCACGAACCTGTTGAAGGATGCATTCGAGATTTACGATGACGGCACGCCGCAGAAGGTCTCCATTTTCGAGGCCGAGACGCACCTGCCTTTGGACCTCGCGCTGATGATTGACGCGAGCAGCAGCGCCAAGATGGATTTCCACGAGGAACGTGAGGCCGCCGCGCGGTTCATCCAGTCCGTGGTGCGCTCCGGCGATGGTCTGGCCGTCTTTTCATTTTCGGAGGATGTGCGGCAGCTGACCGGATTCTCCGCCGATATCCCGATCCTGCAACACGCCGTACGGACAATTAAGGATGGCGCAGGTACGGCCCTCTACGACGCGGTCTATCTGGGCGCAACGACGCTTTATGGACGCAAGACTGACCGTCGCCGAGTCATCGTGCTGGTCACCGACGCCGGCGAATCCATGAGCAAATCGTCTTTTGCGACGGCACGCCGCGAAGCAATCCGCTCCGGCGCACTGCTTTATACAGTGGTCCTCCGTCCCGTGAAGGGCGAGGGCGGCCGCAACACCGCGGGCGAACACGCGCTTGAAACAATTACGCAGACCACTGGCGGCGCGATGTTTTTTCCGGGCAAGCCCAGCGATCTGGACGGAATATTTGGCCAGATTAATCAGGAATTGCGAACGCAGTACCGCCTTGCCTATTACCCCGAGCACAAGCCCGGCGGGTCCGCATTGCGAAAGATCGAATTGCGAGTCAAGGGTGACTACACCGTTCGCTACCGGCAGGCTTATATTGCGCCGGGCGCAACTCCCTGATTCCTTCCTCGGCGCGCCAATCGCTCCCATCTGCTACGATGCGCAGGATGAATTCCTATCTGGAAATTGCCGTGGATGCGGCGCGTGAGGCCGGCGCGATCTTGCTGGCCGAACTCGACCGCCCGGTCCGAATTACGTACAAGGGCGAAGTGGATATCGTGACGCAGGCCGACGGGCGCGCGGAGCAGGCCATCGTCACGCGCCTGCACACGCATTTTCCCAAACACGCCATTGTTGCGGAAGAGGGCGGAAACCATTCCGCAGCCGCGGCGGAAGCGCTGGGCGCGCGCCACTGCTGGTACGTGGATCCACTCGACGGCACGACCAATTTTGCCCACGGAGTGCCGTGGTTTTGCGTTTCGATTGCGCTCGCCGAAGGCCCCATCGGGACTGAGGAGTTGGTGGTGGGCGTGGTATATCAGCCCGTGACCGGAGAGATGTTCACGGCGGAACGCGGCGCGGGGGCCTGCCTGAACAACAAGAAGATTCAAGTGTCACGCATCAACAAGCTGGCCACCAGCCTGCTTGGCACGGGCTTCCCGGCGCACAAGCGCGCGCAGAATCCAAACATCAATTACTACTGGAACTTTACTCTGCGGTCGCACGGTGTACGACGCTTTGGCTCCGCCGCGCTGGATTTGGCTGCGGTGGCCTGCGGGAGGTTCGACGGCTTCTGGGAATTCGGATTGCATCCGTGGGACACGGCGGCGGGGGTGATGTTGGTGCGCGAGGCCGGGGGAACGGTCACCGATTTCGCGGGGAAGCCCTACACATTTGCCGCGCGCGAGCTGCTCTCCTCCAATTCGTTCGTCCACCCCGAAATGCTCAAGGTCGTTGAGGAAGTGGAGCGAAATCCCGCCGCGGCTCCGATCAAATATCCGCTCGCTCCCTGATTGGCAACAATGTGGTTTTCGGTGCGTTGACGCGTTAGTAGGCGGGTGCTAGCCTCAACGCGCATGCGCGTTGTTGACCTGATTCGCCGCAAACGCGACTCCGGGGAACTCTCCCCGGAAGAAATCAAGTTCCTCATCAACGGATATACAGCCGGCGAAATTCCTGATTACCAAATGGCCGCGTGGCTGATGGCCGCGTGGATCCGAGGATTGAATCCATCCGAGCTTGCCGCGCTGACCGAGGCAATGCTCCATTCCGGAAGTGTACTGGATTGGAGCGACCTGCCGGGGAAGAAGGTGGACAAACATTCCACAGGCGGCGTAGGAGATAAGACGTCACTGGTTATTGCGCCGATAGTGGCCGCGGCAGGCGGACTATACGTGCCGATGATCAGCGGGCG
>JBGOTC010000194.1:0-6442 GCA_041476305.1 Terriglobia bacterium | reverse complement strand
CTGGAGCTATGGCGGGATCAGGAACCCGGGCTACGAGGACGGGATGCTACTCTCCCGATGCGATACAAAGGGAAAAATTCCGGGGCGGCGCTACACGGGCAAGTTCGAGCGGGCTGCGGTTCTTTATTGCAGTGCTGTGTCGATGCAGCGGAATCTGCTTTTCGGGATGCAGGGCTGCAGCAAGACGCACCCTGACATCCCATGCCCGCAGTGGCGGGCGAGAGTCCGCCATCAGCCCGCGCAACTATAGTGCGCGGAACCGCTCAGACTTTGCTGGCGTTCCAAATGTACAGGAAGTTTTCGTCCGTGGCTGTCGCGACATTCAGTTTGGCGTTTCGAGTCGCGCGATTCAGCGCCGACCGGACGTTTTCCTTGGTGTCCCCAAGATCGGCCAGAGGAATCTTGATGGCCGCGCCGTTCTTCAGTTGGTCCAGGTCGCGCAGGATCATGGATACGATCACTTTGTGCTTGCCATTCCGTGAGTGGGGAACATCGCCCAACTCCAACGTTCTGAAATTGGCCACGGCCCGCTTCGCTCTCATGGGTCGCCTCCCGTACGGCAAACGTACAACTAACGTGGCGCATTACTACCATAAACGTGGTGTGCAATTCAACACACATTATCGTCTCCTCCCCGATTCATGTCCGCAAGGTTATCCCGGCGCAATCGCGCTAACCGCGCGCCAATTCCCCTACCGCAACGCCGCATTAACTTGCAGAGGTTTAGAAGATTCTCCCCGTATGAGTGGAGTGTTGCTACGGTTCATGGAGCCAATGGAGTGGCTGCCATGCCAACCGATGAAAAACATTTCGAGCAGGTTCCCATTGAAGTGATGGAAAAAATCCTCCGCGAAGCCGCGGAGCTGGGGAAAAAAGTGGAGAGATCGCCCGCGCTGGAGTCGCCGCAAGGGGGGCCAGCGTCAGCTGAGGGGGTCAAGGTAGAGGGCGGCGCGCTATCCAAGGACCACGAATGAGAGAAATGATTTGGGTCCAATCGGCGACCCATGGGCGTTGGACTTGCTCCGGCTGCGCCTGGGTGTTTAATCCCTCGGGCCCGCCGGTTGGAAATTCCATCGAAGAGATGAAGGAGAATTACGAACGCCAGGGCCGCGAGGAATTCGTGTCTCACGTTTGTGCCCAGCACCCAAGGACCAAAGGCCGAGGGCCAGGAGGCAAGTCCTAGGTGTACCAAGCATTAGGGCGCAGGCGGACACTTACGCGCGCGCAGGATGGCCCACAAGGAATGGACCGGGGGCTTCCGCTCGCTTCATCCGAGCGGAGCTACTCGAACAGCCGCAGCGACTTGGAGGGAGCGGGGAGGGTAAGGGCGTCGTACTTTGCTTCGCGGTTCCAGAGGAAGCGGAAGGCGTCCAGCGTGCCGGGGCCGTAGCCGGCGTAGTGATTGTTCGCGAAGGCGAGGATTTGGATCTTCCGCTTCTGTAATTTGCGGCAGACATCCACCCACTCCTCCAACTCGATGCGGCGATTGATGATCAGGTGGTCCCAGGTCTTGGTTTTCTGCTCGATGCCCTTGCGGTCACCGAGCCAGCGGATGTAGGTGAAATCGGCGGTGATGGGATCGAGCTTCTCGAAGATCTGCGTGGGGCGCGGCATCCAGGCGTGGTCCACCAGCGCGAAGGCGATGTTCCTTTCGCGCAGCGCTTCAATGAACTGCGGCACGATCCAGTTCTTGTTGCGGATTTCCACGGCGTACCGGTGGTCCTTGGGGAGCTTCTTCAGGAACGGGACCAGCCGCGCGAGGAAGTCGTTGACGCCCAGGAACGCTTTCTTATTGAAGTAGCCGAACTGGAAGAGCAGCGGGCCGAGTTTTTCCTTGAGCGCGTCCATGGTGGTGAGGAAATGGTCGACGTCGGAGGCGCAATCGACCAGGACTTTTTCGTGGGTGATGATTTGCGGGACTTTGGCGGCGAAGAGAAAGTTCTTCGGCGTCTTGTTGTACCAGCCCCGCACCACGCGAACCGTGGGAGTGCGGTAGAAGGTGCTGTCCAATTCGACGGTGTCGTAATTCAGTGCGTAATGAGTGAGGTAGTCCGCGGGCTTCATGTCCTCCGGGTAAAAGGAGCCCTTCCAGCCCTCGGCGGTGAAGGCCGAGGTGCCAAGGCGGATGGGGATCGGGGGCATAGGGAAAGTCTAAACCGGAGGTGAGGGAGAGGGAAGGGGTGATGAAGGGTAGGCAGGCGCTTACGGGTGAACGGTCACCGTAATTTGTTTGAGGCCGATGGTGACGCCATCCCTGGTGATCTCGGCTTGCAGAGTGTGCTGGATTGTTCTCGTCAGGGGAGCGGTACCCTGAGACGGCGCCCACACCGTACGGAACTGTGCATGGTCGTCGGGCATGCCTCTGACGATGTTGTTGCCGGTGTCCAAGAATTTCCCGCCGGTCGAATCGCGTATGGACACGATGACAACTCCGCTCACGGCCGTACTTTGGTCGGTCAACACAGTGACGATGATTTGCGTGCCCTGGCCGGGACCAATACTTTCCGGCGAGGCCACTCCAGTGATGATGTATCCGGGCGTGGGCGGAGCAGCGGGCTTGGGATGGGGAATCACTCCCAGTCCGAAGGCGAGCAACAGGGCTCCCAGGGTGGCCAGCAGAATTTGGCGAGCGCGAGACGCGAGGATAGGGACCTCAACGCCGAAGGCCTTGAGGCCGCCGCCGACTATGGCTCCGATGAGGCATGCCAGGCCCGCTCCGATAAATGCGTTCTCCATGGGCGGCATGATACCAGAGTGGGGAATCACCGGGTGAGGCAGCGAAGCATTCTTTGTCGGCCACGGCGCCGCAGCGATATAATTGGGCCGTAAGACGGAAACCAATTCAAGGGGGGAATCCATGATCATCGTGCGAAATTGTTTTGTGGCCAAGCCGGGGAGCGCCAGCAAGCTGGCCGATCAATTGAAGGACGCGATGGCGAATTCCAAGTTCTCCAAATCAAGGGTGATGACGGACCTGACCGGCGATTTCAACCGCGTCATTCTTGAGCACGAAGCGAAGGACATGCAGGAGTTTGAGGCCAACCTGAAGCACTACTCCACGGACGAGGCCTTCCGCGCCAAGATGAAGGGCTACACGGACCTCTACGTGACCGGGCACCGGGAGATCTTGACGATTGCCTGAGGTTTAGGTGGGCACGGCTGGGTTGATGCAAGGGTAGAGGGCCCGGCGATTTTCGATCTGTGCTGAAAACAATTTTGATTGCAGGAGGGTTTCGATGCCATACCTGGTTTGGGTTGTGCTGATAGGAATACTGGCCGGGTGGATAGCAGGGCAAATCACCAAGGGGCGCGGGTTCGGCCTCCTGGGAGATTTGGTCGTAGGAGTCATTGGGTCCCTGCTCGGCAACTTTCTCTTCGGAGTGATCGGGATTTTCAGCTACGGCTTGCTGGGACGGCTGGTGATGGCCGTGGTCGGGGCCATTATCTTGTTGTGGCTCATCCGCATGATTAAGAGGGCCTAAAGCCTGCGGCATTGCCGATTCAACCACACCGGCGGAGACGACGGTGGCACGAGCGCCGCACACAGGGCGGAATCGGCCCGCCGGGCTGAAGCATCTGATATACTGTCAGTGAGATTACGGTGCGGGGGATTCGCCCAAGGACCCGCAAAGGAGCCAACGAAATATGGTCTCAGTTACGCCGGTGGCATCGGTAAAAGTGAAGGAAATTATGTCGCAGCAGACTCCTGCGCCGACCGCGCTGCGCGTTGCGGTGGTGGGCGGCGGCTGCTCGGGGTTCTCGTACCACATGGCCTTTGAGAACCAGGTGAATGAGAGCGACAACGTTTACGAATTTGACGGCCTGAAGGTGCTGGTGGACCAGATGAGCGAGATGTACCTCGAAGGCGTGGAGATCGATTACATCGAGACCATCGAGGGCGCGGGGTTCAAGTTCAACAACCCCAATGTGAAGAGCACTTGCGGCTGCGGCAGTTCGTTCAGCGTTTAATCACGCTTTGCGCGCCGCGCATTATTGATTTGGCGAGCCTTCGGCTGGATGTCGGAGGCTCGCGTTATTTTTGGGGGCGGGGCCGGCAGGGAAGTGGGCTTTCTTCGCTTTCCGCCGCTTCCGCGCCTCTGCCCGATCCGAGCCGCACCACGATTTGAATTCAGTTCCTCGCGCCCGTATGCTAAAGGCCTAAATGCGCATCGCCCTCGCCCAGATAAATCCAACCGTAGGCGACTTTGCGGGCAACTCCGCGAAGATTCTGGACGTTGCCGCGCAGGCGCAGAAACGCGGCGCCGAGCTGGTGGTGTTTTCGGAGCTGTGCCTTTGCGGCTATCTGCCGCAGGACCTTTTGGAGCGGCCAGCCTTCCTGGAGCGCAATGTGTCGGAGCTGGCGGGCCTCGCGCAGAAGCTCACGGTTCCGGCGATTATCGGGTATGCCGGACGGGCTCACGAGACCACGGGCCTGCCTGTGGCAAACGCTGCGGCGCTCGTGGCCGGGGGGCGCGTGGTATTCGAGCAGCAGAAAATGCTGCTGCCGGCATACGACGTGTTCGACGAGACGCGTTATTTCCATCCCGCGAAGGAGCAATTTGTGTTTGCGCTCAGCGGGAAGCAGTTGGGTATTACGATCTGCGAAGACATCTGGAATGACAAGAATTTCTGGGCACGCCAAAGATATGACCGCGACCCCGTGGCTGAGCTGGTGGGACGCGGCGCCGACATCGTCATCAACAGTTCCGCGTCGCCCTACACGATTGACAAGCGCAATCTGCGCACGGACATGCTGAAGACGCTGGCGCGATCGCACCGCCGCGCGGTGGTGTACGTGAATCAGGTGGGAGGCAACGACAGCCTGGTTTTCGACGGCAGCAGCATCGCGGTGCTTCCCGACGGGCGGATCGCGGCGCAGGCGAAATCGTTTGAGGAAGACCTGGTGCTCTTTGATACGGAGAGCGGGCAGGGAGAGGTGCGAACGCATCCCTCCGAGGAGATTGAGGCGGCGTATCTGGCGCTGGTTTGCGGCACGCGAGACTACGTGCGGAAGTGCGGATTCGAGGAAGCAATTATTGGTTTGAGTGGAGGGATTGATTCCGCGGTGGTCGCCGCCATCGCGCAGGCGGCGCTCGGCGCGGAAAACGTGACCGGAGTGGCGATGCCGGGGCCGTACTCCTCACCGGGCAGCATCACCGATGCGCGGCAGCTTGCAACGAACCTCGGAATTCGGTTTCTGGAGCTGCCCATCTCGGGAGTATTTGAGAGTTATCTTGAGGCGTTGCGCCCAGCGTTTGGAAATCGTGCAGTGGACAGCACAGAGGAGAATATTCAGGCGCGCATCCGGGGGAATTATTTGATGGCGCTGTCCAACAAGTTTGGATCGCTGGTCCTGAGCACCGGAAATAAGTCGGAGATGGCGGTGGGATACTGCACGCTCTATGGGGACATGGCGGGCGGGCTCGCGCTGATTTCTGATGTGCCTAAGACGATGGTGTATGAGCTCGCGTATTTGATAAACCGCCATGGCGAGGGCAGGGAAGTCATCCCTGCGGCGACCCTTTCAAAGCCACCTTCCGCGGAGTTGCGCCCCAATCAAACGGATTTGGATACCCTGCCGCCCTATGATGTCCTCGATTGCATCCTCAAGGCTTACGTTGAAGAGGTGCGCAGCCCGGAAGACATTGCGAGCCACTATAACTTCCCCCTCGATTTGGTTCGTGGCATCGCGCGCCGGGTGGATCGCGCGGAGTACAAGCGCAAACAGGCTCCACCTGGGCTTAAGATCACGTCTCGCGCCTTCGGGTTCGGGAGACCGTTTCCGATCGCTCAGAAATTCCATGTGTAGAGAACAATTAAATTGAGATTGCACGCAGTCGATGTGAGAGGGAATTGCGAATGAAATCCAAATTGCCGGTCATCATACTTGTGGGAATTGCGTTGGTCGGGGCACTGCGAGGACAAACGGGAACGCAGACTGCTCCTCCAAAGCAGGCGCCCGCGGCGGCTACCACGACGCCCCCTGCTGTCATACAACAGAAAATAGAGTCCTATCTTCGTCATCTCTACGCCTGGGGGACAAACTTTAAGGTCACCTTTGGGCCACTGAGAGCGACAGCTATTTCGGGCCTTTACCAAGTCTCTGTAGGCGTCACAGTGGAGAATCAGACCGATACGGCACTGTTCTTTGTCTCCAAGGACGGCCGTTATCTGCTGCGCGGAGACATCGAGGATTTGAATGGCGATCCACTCGCAGAAGTCCGGAAGCAAATCGCCCTCGCGGGTTCGCCGTCGAAGGGTCCGGTCGGGGCGAAAGTCGTGCTCGTCGAGTACGCCGACTTTCAGTGCCCTAGTTGCAAGCAGCTGGACACCATTCTGCGCTCGATGTTGCCCAACTATCCTCAGGTTCGCCTGGTGTTCAAGGATTACCCCCTGGTGCAGATACACCCATGGGCAATGACTGCGGCGACGGCGGGCCGTT
>JBGOTC010000193.1:0-6460 GCA_041476305.1 Terriglobia bacterium | reverse complement strand
TTCAGCGTACTCACGTCCGCGCTCGGCCTCGCGATTGTCATCGGCGTGGCTCTCTCCATTCTGTCGCTCGGAATCCTTCGCGGCGTCCCGCAAGACAGCCGGAGGGCGCCCGATCTCTCGCCGGCGGACTTCCGCCGGTGGGCGGCGCAGGGACTATGGCTCGCCGGGTATAGCCCGTATGCGGAGCTGACGGAGACGGAGATTTCGACGCGACCGTCGAATTGGAACGGCGGCGATGAAACCGTGCCGCAAGTGCAGGGAGCGAAGCTCAGCCAGCTCAATCTTCGTTACGCGCAGGCATATCGCGCGTTCCTGGCGAATGCGCGGCTCTGGAGGGCAGACCTCGAAGGCGCGTATCTTTCGGAAGCGGATTTGCGCGGAGCGAATCTGCGCGAGGCGGGGTTGCGCTGGGCGTCGCTGGACCGCGCTCGCGCGAATCGAGCTGCCTTTGTCGGTGCGGATGCACGCGGCGCCAACTTCGCCGTTGCCGATCTCCGCGGCGCTGATTTTTCCTACGCGAATCTGGAAGACGCCATCTTCGCGCAAACCAAACTCACGGGAGCGTCCCTCTACGGAGCGAATCTGCGCCGGGCGCGGCTGCTGCGCGCCGATGTTTCGCGAGGCGACCTGCGCGACACGATTCTCGAAAATGCCGTTCTGAGTCTGGCGAATCTTCAGGAGACGGATTTGTCCTCGGCCAAGCTGGCGGGAGCGCGGTTGAACGACGCGCAGATGAAAGGAACAATCTTGCTCGATGCGGATATGCGCAAGACGGAGCTGCACGGCGCGGTATTGCAGGGAGCAGTGCTGCGCGAAGCCGTGCTCGAAGGCGCCAATCTGGACGGCGCCGACCTGCGCGGGGCGCTTGGCCTCACGGCGGCGCAGGTCTGTTCTGCGTCGAATTGGCGGAGCGCGCAGCTCGATGCGGACTTGTTTCAGCAGGTGGAGATCCTCTGCGGAGGCGGTCCTGTCACAGCCATCGAGCCGCCCGCAAGCAAGCCAGCTCAGGCTCGCCGACCGCGCTAAATCCATCTCCAAAACTGTGTGACCACCATCACGCCACCTAAACACTGGCGCTCTTGAGGCGTGAGCAACCGGAATCTCTTCAAGGCTTGATCGAACGGGGTGCTCTGCATCACAGCAGCGGGTGACGTGCATCACGGCGGCCACGCGGGCAGGAGCTAGCATATAAGGGACAATCTAAAACCGGCGCCGCAGAGGAGGAATTCGAGATTCGCCCTTGACTGATCACTGCAGAAATAGGTGTTGCTTCTGCGGCGGCCTGATGGAGAGGTCTTATGCTAACACGAAAGGGTGGAGCGTTAGCTTTTGCGATTGTGATAGCGCTGAGCGCAGTGTCGTACCTAGGGGCCACCGACCCACCGGCCCCTGCCATGAGCAACACCCGGATCTTGCTGGCAGCGGGTCGCGATCTGGAACCGTTCGACGTCACCTATCATACTGTGCGGCTCGAGGACATCATACCGGGAGGCCCGCCCCGCGACGGCATCCCTGCGCTGGACAGCCCGCGGTTCGTTGACGCGCGCGAGGGCGAGCGGTTCTTGAGCGGCGGCGACCGTGTGCTCGGCGTGGAGCACAATGGCGTAGCCAAGGCCTATCCCATCTCGATCATGAACTGGCATGAGATCGTGAACGATGACTTTGCCGGTTCGCCGGTGCTGGTCACCTGGTGACCGCTCTGCGTCTCGGGCGTCGTGTACGTCCCTCAAGTGAACGGCCAGCGGCTGGTTTTTCATAACTCGGGAAAGCTGTACAAATCCGCGATGGTGCCCTACGACGTGCAGACGGGCAGCTTGTGGTCGCAGCTCTTGCAGCAGGCCATTACCGGACCACTGGCAGGCACGCAGCTGGAGATCCTCCCCGTCGAGCACACCACCTGGAAGGATTGGGTGCAGCGGCACCCGCAAACACTGGTCCTGACAAAGAACACCGGCTTCACCCGCGACTACGGATTCGATCCCTATCGCGACTATCTCGAGATCGGTACGCCAATCTTCCGCCGCCCGGCCAAGGGATTCAAATCCAAAGTGAAACTGCCAGCGATGGAACGCGTGCTGGGCGTGCAGATGAACGGCCAGTTCAAAGCGTATTCCTTCTCATTCCTGAAACGCCAAGCCAGCCCGATTGTAGACGAGGTTGCGCAGAGGCAGGTGCTGATCTATTTCGATAGGCAAACAGAGCGCGCCTATGTCACCGATTCAACAGGATCCGAGGTCGCCTCGATCACCACGTTTTGGTTTGCCTGGGAGGACTTCTACCCACAGACGGAGATCGTATCCGGCCACTAAGCGGGGAAGCCCAAGCCTTTATTTCATCCGTCGCGGATTGCGCGAGGCAAAATTGGTCGGGCCGCCGAGATTTGCCTGTCCTGAGCGCAGCGAAGGAAACTCGGGAAAACAAACGGAAGAGTTGGTCGGGGCGCCGAGATTCGAACTCGGGACCTCCTGCGCCCAAGGCAGGCGCGCTACCAGGCTGCGCTACGCCCCGACAAAACTAAGTTGCTATTCTAACGTACTTTCCAAGTTCGCTTCTAGAGTGGATCACCCCAGAGGACTACAAGTCCAACCGCCGAAGGGCCTTCCATGGACTATGTTTGGCGATCATCCAATCGACGAGCGAACCAAGCCAGATTCGAGTGACGGCGAACTCGCCTGCGCTAAAAACGGCAAGTGTGATCGTGGCAACGAAGGCGTAAATGGCGATGCGGCTCGTTCAAATCATCAAAGCGTTGACGGTCGCCACCGTGATCCATGGTTTCATTCTCAGCCCGCTGTTTGGCATTCTGCCCCAAGCTGGAAAGACAACCCCGTCCGGATCCATTGAGCAGCCGTTAGTTATGCCCACGAGGCCATTGCTTCCGCCACCCCCTGTGTTTCGAGACGTCGTTGCACAAGAGGTCTCGGCTCAAGCTGGACTTGGCGCCATGCCTCCGGCTACCCGTTGTGGCGCGGCGTTCGGAGACATTTTCAACTGGCCGAGCGGGAAGATCGAAAACCTGAAGAAGCCAGCCGCAGACTTCATCTATACAATCGTTGAGGGGAAAGGTGTTCAGGACAAAAAGCCTTTGCCGCTGCTGGCCTACAACTAGTGTGCATTATCAGGTAGAGATCGGGGCTGCAATTCTGGGGGTTGGGCGAACGCTTCAAGATTGGAACGTTGACCTCGAGGAGATCCGCGAATGGGCTTAACCAGCATCGACTGGATTATCATGGCCGTGTACTTCGCTTTTGTCCTTGGCATAGGCGCTGCCCTGAAGCGTTACGTCAAGACCAGTGCGGATTTTTTCCTCGCTGGCCGTTCGATTCCCGCCTGGGTTTGTGGCCTAGCTTTTATCTCCGCTAACCTGGGCGCGCAGGAAGTCATCGGTATGGGCGCTTCTGGCGCGAAGTATGGCCTCCTCACAAGTCACTTTTATTGGATCGGCGCCATCCCTGCCATGGTGTTCGTCGGCATCTTCATGATGCCTTTCTATTACGGCTCGCGCGCACGCTCGGTGCCGGAGTATTTGCGGCTCCGCTTCGATGAAAAAACCCGCGGACTGAACGCCTTCTCTTTTGCGACGATGACGATATTTTCTTCGGGCATCTCGATGTATGCCATGGCCAAACTGATCCAGACGCTCCACATTCTGGACGCGCCGTTTCGGCGCTTCGGTCTTCCGCAAGCCTGGATTTTCCACACCGGCATCATCGTGTCGGCGTTGGTCGTGCTCGTATACATCTATCTCGGGGGACTCACGAGCGCTATTTACAATGAGGTCTTGCAGTTTTTTCTGATCGTCGCTGGATTCGTCCCGTTGGTGTGGCTCGGATTGAAAAATGTGGGCGGCTGGTCGGGCTTGAAGGCTACCCTCGATCCGTCCTACGTGCATTCGTGGGTTGGCATGGGCAGTCCCCATACAAATCGACTCGGCGTCGAATGGTTCGGTCTGACAATGGGTCTTGGGTTCGTGCTCTCGTTCGGATATTGGTGCACGGACTTCCTCGTCGTGCAGCGCGCCATGGTGGCGGATTCAATGGCTTCCGCCCGGCGCACTCCGCTCATCGCAGCCATTCCTAAAATGCTTTTTCCGTGCCTCGTCATTCTTCCCGGGTTGATCGCGATCGCGCTTCCCACGCAACCGCCGCCAGTCTTGACTACTGCGCAAGGCTCGTCGGTTGCGGCTCCTGCCGGTCAAGGACTTATCCCGGTGAAGCTCGATGCCACAACAGGAAAGCCAGTGCTCGATAACAGAGGCCACTCGCAACTGGACTATGATCTCGCCGTTCCCAATCTGCTTCTGCATTATTTCCCAACAGGGATTCTCGGGCTCGGTCTAACGGCGCTACTCGCGAGCTTCATGTCCGGCATGGCGGGAAACGTAACCGCCTTCAACACCGTCTGGACCCATGACATCTACGAGCCATACATCCGGCCGAATGCCACCGATGCGCACTACTTAATGATGGGCCGCATGGCCACCGTTTTCGGTATTGCGCTGTCCGTCGGCGGTGCGTACCTGGCTACCCGCTTCAACAACATCATGGATATGTTGCAGCTCGTATTTGCGTTCGTGAACGCACCGTTGTTCGCAACATTCCTCTTGGGTATGTTCTGGAAACGCGCAACGGGCCACGGAGCTTTCGTTGGTCTGCTCTCGGGCACTGGCGCGGCCGCAGTTCATCATGCCCTGACCATTTCCGTGGATGCGATTCCCGGCGTGAAGGGCGGCTGGCTGGCCGTGCTTCACACTTACCCCAGCGAGATGGCGCAGAATTTCTGGACGGCGATCTTTGCGTGGACCACCTGCTTTGTGATAACAATCCTCATCAGTTTGGTGACCAGAGCCCCGGAGGAATCGCGCCTCGTCGGCCTTGTCTATTCCCTTACCGAACGCCCTGAAGAGGGCCATCTCCGGTGGTTTCAGCGGCCAGCTTACCTGGGCGGCGCGATTCTTGCGGTAACCGTGCTGTTGAATTTCATCTTTCGATAGAGAGGCGCTCATGGGACTGGATATTCGCTTGCCGATCGGGATGTTGTTCACCATCTTCGGAATCATGCTGATTTTCTTCGGCGTGTTCAGCCGCCCTGCGCTTTACGCACAATCGTTGGGGATCAATATCAACCTTGGCTGGGGCGTTGTTTTGCTGGTGTTCGGTGCGGTCATGCTCTATCTGGGAGCGCGCGCGATGTTTGGTCTGCGCCCGGTTGGGACGGCGGATCCGCGCGGCGGAGAACCGCGACACTGAACGCGGCTGCACAAGATGCAAAGGCCCACATCATCTTCGCGAACCATCGCCCTGCGGAACATTCATGGATAAGGCGCGCGAGCTACTCGCAAGATTCAAGACCCGCTTCGGCACCTCGGCCGCAATTTATCGCGCTCCGGGCCGTGTGAATCTGATCGGCGAGCATACGGACTACAACGAAGGCTTCGTTCTGCCAGCGGCCATCGGATTTTCATGCTGGGTGGCCATCGCTTCGCGAGACGATCGCAAGCTGGTCCTTATGGTTGAGATCGCATCGCGGCAGCGCGGTGTCCATGGAGCGCGCATGACAGGTGGTGGTTTTGGTGGATGCACGATCAATCTGGTCGACGCCGCTGAATCGCTCGAATTTCAGCGGCGTGGCGCTGCGGAGTACGAGTCCGCGACGGGGCTCCATCCTGATATCTACGTCTGCGAAGCTTCCCAGGGCGCGGAAGCGATCAATCTCGGTGGCCAGAACGGCGAGTGCGCGTCTCACCAATGCATTCGGGAAATGACATGACGGAGTGTGTTCTCGTTACAGGCGGTGCGGGATATATCGGAGGCGTTGTCGCTGCGCAATTGCTCTCGCGGGGATACGAAGTCGTCGTTCTGGACAACCTTTCGCATGGCTGGCGTTCTTCGGTGCCGGCGAATGCAAAATTCATCCAGGGTGACATAGCGGATCGCGTCACTCTCGATCGGCTCTTTCGTGAACACAATATCGACGCTGTTATGCATTTCGCGGCGTTCATCGAAGCCGGCGAATCCATGCAGGTTCCTGAGAAGTATTTCCGTAACAATGCGGCGAACGCGCTGGTCTTACTCGAGTCTGTCTTGGCGCACGCGATTCCGCGATTCGTGTTTTCTTCCACGGCCGCCGTCTACGGCACTCCCGAACGGACGCCCATTGAGGAGACGGACAAGCTCCAGCCCAGCAACGCCTATGGTGAATCGAAACTTCTCGTGGAGCAGATGCTGGCGTGGTTCCATCGTATTCATGGTCTTCGCTATGCCAGCCTGCGCTATTTCAATGTAGCCGGCGCCGCCGGAAAACAGGGCGAAAACCATCACCCCGAAACCCATCTGATCCCGCTTACGCTGCAGGTGGCCCTCGGCCAGCTTGCACAAATCGCCATTTATGGTGCGGATTACCCCACACCGGACGGCACCTGCGTTCGCGATTATATCCACGTCTCCGATCTAGCGAGCGC
>JBGOTC010000192.1:0-6461 GCA_041476305.1 Terriglobia bacterium | reverse complement strand
CGATCGGGTCCGCGGCGCTGGCCGCGTTCCTGCTCTTCTCGGCGTATCTTGACGAAATTTCCGAGCTGATGCGCGTGAAGAGCGGAAACGCTGCCTACTTTTTCGAGCACGTGGACTTGAGCAAAGTGCAGGTGTTCATTGCCGCCTTGATCGGCGCCGCGCTGGTCTTCCTTTTCAGCGCGTTCGCCATCAAAGCCGTGGGCAAGGCCGCCTATTCCGTGATTGAAGAGGTGCGCCGGCAGTTCAGGGAGAACAAGGGAATCATGGAGGGGACCTCCAAACCCGATTACGGCCAGTGCGTGGACATTGTGACGAAGGGCGCGCTGAAGGCCATGGTGGTTCCGGGGTTGATGGCTGTCGGCGTCCCTGTGCTGGTCGGCTATGTCTTCAAGTTCTTCGCAACTGCGGAGGACCCGACACTCGGCGCGGAATGCGTCGCGGCGCTGTTAATGGTCGGGACCATCAGCGGCATCCTGATGGCCACCTTCATGAACAATGGCGGCGGCGCGTGGGACAACGCCAAAAAGTTTATTGAAACGGGTCAACTGGGCGGCAAGCGCTCTGAAGCTCACAAGGCCGCGGTGGTGGGTGATACGGTCGGCGATCCTTTCAAGGACACTGCCGGTCCATCCTTGCACGTCCTTATCAAGCTGCTTTGCACGGTAACGTTCGTGATGGCGCCGCTCTTCCTGTAGCCGCGGATCCAGCGGCGGGGAATTCCGGCCTGGTATCGAGACCAATCGAAATCCTCGGGCGATCAAGCAACGACAACACACTGATATTTACTGCAGGGTGGGGACCTGAATTGTAGCCAGCGCCTTGTGGACCGCATTAAGTAAGGCGTCATGCGTGAATGGTTTTTGGAGGATTTGAGCGTCCGCAGGGGGCTTCATGCGCCCTGAGCTATTGAATTCCAGGTATCCAGTCACAAACAGAACCTTCATGTCCGGCCGCGTCGCCAGCAAGCTTCTGGAGAGCGCCACGCCGCCCACGCCCGGCATGATGACATCCGTCAACAACAGGTGAATAGGACCGGGGAAATTGGCGGCAACCTCGATAGCCTCGGTGGGGTCGGCAGCCGAAAGGACCCGGAATCCTGCCCGCCCCAGCATTTCCGCCATCAACTGACGGATGGAGCCTTCGTCTTCCACAAGCAAAATCGTCTCATCCATCCGCGGGCTGTCATTCCATGGACCCATTCTCGGGAGTTCCGTCACTGGCTTTGCAATCTGGGGGAAAAGAATCGTAAATGAGGTCCCTTCTCCGACTTTGCTGCTCACGGTGATAAATCCATTACTCTGTTTGATGACGCCGTAAACAGTCGCAAGTCCAAGTCCAGTTCCCTTCCCAATCTCTTTCGTGGTGAAGAACGGTTCAAAGATGTGCGACTGGGTCTCGAGATCCATACCTGCCCCGTTGTCCGTGACGGTCAATTGAACATACGGCCCCGGAGTCATCAAATAAGGCAGCGCCTGAACGGAGGATTCATCCACCTCCACGTTCGAAGTTTTCAGTTTCAATGAGCCGCCCTCGAACATGGCATCCCGGGCATTAACGGCCAGGTTCAGAATGACTTGCTCGATTTGACTCCGGTCCGCCTTGATCCTTCCAAGACTGGGCTCGAGTTCGGCGGTCAGTTCGATATTCTCGCCAATCAGGCGGCGCAACATCTTGTTCATGTCCGCCACAACGACGTTCAATTCCAGGACCTTCGGCTGTATGACCTGTTGCCGGCTGAACGCCAACAATTGACTGGTCAGGGAAGCGGCGCTGTGCGCTGCCTTCTTGATTTCCTGCAATCTCTTCCCCGGGGACCCGGACGGTTCAATCTCAGTTTCCATGACTTCGCTGTACCCAATGATAACGGTCAAGAGGTTGTTAAAATCATGGGCGATTCCCCCTGAAAGCCGGCCAACGGCCTCCATCCTCTGGACCTGCCGAAGCTGGGTGTCTCTTTGCCGCAGAGCTTCCTCCGCCTGCTTGCGCTCTGTGATGTCCCGGTTGACGATGACCAGCATTTCCGTCCCTCCCTGAGAATCGCGCACCGCGCTGGCGGTGGATTCCAGGGTTCTCCAAGTGCCGTCCTTGTGCCGGAACCGGTATTCCAGCGTGCGGCCGACACCGGTTTGCGCCGCCGTTTCCGCGGCCTCCAGCACTTTCGCGCGATCATCGGGATGGATTTGCTCCATTCCTGAAGTCCGCTTGAGTTCCTCCGCGGAATAGCCCAGGATTTTTTCGTAAGATGGGCTGTTGTATAGTCTGCGCCCATCCGGTTCCACAACGGCAATCAGGTCAGCCGCATTTTCGCCGATGAGGTGGAAGAACCTTTGCGTTTCGGCCAATTGGCGGCGCATCCGGTAGATCTGAATCTGTTGATAAAAAGAGTAGACATCGAAGAGCAGTACCAACCCCACAAGGCCGCGGATAGCTTGATGAAGGTTTAGGAGGTAGGTAGTGTCGGCCGTTCCGAAGAGAAAAGGAAAAGTAAAAGTGAACATCCCCAATGTGAGCAGAAGTGTGACGACCGTTGCCGAAGCCCAAAGCCACCATTGCCGCCGTTCAATCCGGCGGAGGTGGGTCCACACGGCCTGACGAGTGGTAACCCTGGGGGCTGTGGCCGGCCGTGCCCTCAGGGCGCGAGAAATCGCGGAAAGCATACTTCATGAGACTATTCGACCCTTGGCACAACAATAGTACCAAGGTGGAAAGAGTGTACTAGAACGGTACAATGCCAGGATATGTAGACCAGACCCCCGGAGGCGTACTAACCTGCCTGGAGCCCTGCGTTCAGTGCAGGGGGGATACGCGGGAACAAACCTCGGATCGAGCCCGGGTTGGGCATTTCGATAGCTTGCACTAGATCGCAGGAGCTCGAAGGGGTCTAAGGATTCCGTCCCCGCTATTCATAGCGCAAGGCGATAAGTGGATCTACCGAGGCCGCCCGCCGACGACTACTTTCCCTGCATCGGCGGAGTCCGCCGCGAACCCGGAGAACGGCGGCCCGCCCGATTGCGATTGTTTGTGGGCGCCTACTGTCCGGCGCGGTCCAATGTGTCGTAGAGCGGCCGCGCGGGCCGGACCCGCGGATCCGCGTCCACGACGGTGACCGCCATGACGCGGATTTTGTCGTTATTCGGTAGCGTGAGAGTCTTCGTGCCCGCGGGCAGGTCGACCGCATACGCGAAGAGATAGGAATAAGAGTACGGCTCGTTCGCGCCTTCGGCGGTGTGCCGATGCGAGGCGTACCAGGCAAGCGGCGCGCGCTTGATGAAACCCGGCACGAGGCCGCCATATTCAGAAACTGTGCGCATGCGCGGCGGGGTCCCCGGGGCTGGCGGTGGCGCTCCGGCGCGCAAAGGAATCGCCTCCTGGTGCTTGTCCCATAGGCGGTTGTCCCACTGGCCGATAAAGCCGCCCCAGTTCTCGATGTTCAATTCGGTCGGCGCATCGCCGAGTTTGAAAGTTGCGCGCTGATCGCCCTCGGAGGATGCCGCAAGGATGTAAATGCGATTGTAGTTCCCTGCCGGCAGTGAAATCGTCTGCCCCCTGGCAACGAGAGCATTCGGTTTGCCCACAGTTGCGGGCGCGAGCTTGAATTGAATCCCCGCATACGTGATTTCCGCAGGCAACATTTCCGCGGGCAGACTGTGGCCGGCATCGTCGAATCCGCCTTCCGACTTGCTGCCATCTTTGCTGGCGACAATCCGGTCGTAGGGCAACGGAACCGCGGCTTCCCGGTGAGGGACTCCCTTGGATGCGCCCGGCGCGAGCTTTAGCGCAAACGTACGCGGCTGGTAGCCATTCAGCGAGGTAACCAGGTCGCCGCTCGCAACAACCGCCGGGCCAAGGGGCTGCTCCTGCGCATTCACCTCGCGTGCAGCGATCACATTGCCCGCGAAATGGAAGTGAACATTTTCGGCGGGCATCCCGCTCATTTCCACGATGCGGAGGATCACTTCATTGCTCAGCTCAGCTTTCTTGAGAGCGAGCACGCGAACGCGGCTGTTCGAGACCTTCACAACGGAGAAAGTTTTCCCCAGCGTCCCATTGTGCGACGGCGTGGAAAACGCGATGAGCGGCTGGTTCAACCGGTATCCCTGCCAATCGGATTCCGACTGGCGCCAGTCATCGGCGTGACCCGCGAGGCCATACACAAATTCATGGCGGCCCCAGTCCTGCGTGATTTGGTCAATGTAGCCGCGGCCGTTTCCATCGCCGAGCCCCGGTGTGTAAACAAGGGTCAGGCGCAGCGTGTTGTCATTGGGCTTGTCCGACGCGTATTTGCAATCGGAAAGAATGGTCACGCCGAAATTCCCGCCCCTGTCGGTGAGGTCGAACCATTGGTGCGACGGCATCTCAAACATCCGCTCATTGTTATTGCCGCGAGAAACGGTGCCCAGATCCCAGTTGTAAGTCGCCTCGGGATTGGAGGCCGTCAGCGGAAACACTGCTTTCAGAGCCGCTTCGCCGGTCATCCAGTCGATCACATTGCTGAACTCGACGCGATTCCCCGCGTCTCCGGCCGAGAGCCGAACGGTCTGCACGAAGTGCGAGCGTTCCGCGTCGCGCTCAATTTCCAGCGCCACGCGGACCGGGCCATTCTCGACAATGCGCACGCGCGCCGGGCCATCCACGTAGCCGCGGGGCGGGCGCTGCTGGTCCGCCCAATCCATGTTCCACGCCGGCCAGTCATGCGGGCGCTCGGTCTGGAATGCCAGCCGCGCAGGAGCGGAGAGCAATTCACGGTTGAGCTTTTTGTCAAAAATACTGGAGACATCGCCGTGGTCATCCACCTTCAGGCGGTAGCGCGCATTTTCGAGCGAAGTCAACGTGACACTTAACGCCGATTCGGAATCGATGATCGGATTCGCCGAGGCTTGAACGTCATACACGGCGAACCCGACCGAGGAAGCTTTGGCAAGAAACAGGACGGTCGCCACATTCCCTGAAGTTGCGATGATCTGCGAGGGAACTTCCTTGCCGTCCGGGCCGATCACCTTAACGGCCTTCGGTGCGCCGCTCGGGAAATTCACGCGCGCCTCGACTACATCTTCCCGCGCGATGTTCAGCGGGTTGTAAACAACGAAGGGCGATCCGGCGCCGCGCGTGTCCATGCCGGAGGTGATCGCCTCGGTCGCGCTCGTCAACACACTTGCGAACTGGTTCATGGCGATGACGTCGTCATTCCAGGAAAATTCATAGGCCTTCGGAGTGGCGGTGCCCGCCATGTTGTCGTGGAATTGCCCGCCCATCACCAGAGTCCATGCGTCATTCAGGCGCTGCAACGGATACCTGCGCGCGCCCAGCCACTCCGCAGCAATGGAGGCGCGCTCGGCGGCGTCGGCGAGCAGTTCATTCTGGCGGTTCCAGCGCTTGTGAACGGTTTGCGAAGTCAGCGAGCCCGCGGAGTGATTGGTCAGCTCCAGTTCCCCGCGGAAGCGCGGCATGCGCGCGATCGCCGCGGGAGGAATGTCCACAAACATCTGCTCGGCATTCGAGGAAATCACGCGTAGCGGGCCGTCGCCCACTTTCACCGCGGGATTCGGAGGCGGCGGCTGTTGCTGCGGCGCGCCCCGGCCACCGGGGAGTGGCGGGATGGGAAAAACTCCCATGCCCTTCGTCACAATGGCTTCCAGCAGCGCCACCGAAGGTTCGCGCGGGGAGCCGCCGATATCTCCGGTCCCGTAATAATGATAATCAGTGAAGAGGCCGCTGGCCGCGCCGTTCAACTGCACTCGCTTGACCCAACTCTTGGACAAATCATCGGTGATATTTGCGCCGTAGCTCCCGGGGTTGAACGCCGCGATCACGCCCTTGCCATCCGGGCCTTCCCACCAGCCCACATTGAATGGAATGCCGACGGGAGTGTTTTCCAATGTGGTGCCCGGGCCGCCCGTTGCGGAAGAACCCCAGGTCAACTTTTGTGTGGAGAACCCTCTCACTCCTGCGTGCGAGAGGATGCTCGGTAGTGAGGCTGGAAACCCGAAGCAATCCGGGAGCATGTATTCCGCGCTGGCTTTGCCGAATTCCCGGCGGAAGAAGGTGTTGCCGTAGAGCACTTGGCGGAAAATGGACTCGGCCGAAGGTGAATTTACGTCACCTTCCTCCATGGAGGACCCCGCGGGGAACCAGCGGCCGATGGCGATGTAATGCTTCACCTTCTCGTAGTCCGCCGGGTAATACTCTTTCATCATACGGTAGCGGTTCGCGCCGCTGAAATTGAAGATGTAGTGCGGATATTTCTCGAAGAGCGAAAAGTTGTCGCGCATGGTCCTCAGGATGTATTCCGAAATGACCTGCGGGTATTCCCAACGCCACTGCGTGTCGAGATGCGCGTAGCCGACGACGTAGAGCGTGGGGAGCTTGGCGAGGTCCGGCTTCGGCGCGGCGGCATGAGGAGCCGTGGCCGATTGAGCGGCTTTGGGCTTCGGCGCGGGCGTCGCCGGCTTCGTCTGCGCGAT
>JBGOTC010000191.1:0-6461 GCA_041476305.1 Terriglobia bacterium | reverse complement strand
CCGTTGATCATTGTTGCCAGGTTGCCCGCGCCCGGGGGAAAGAGAATGACGTCGAAACGGTCGCGAAGATTGGGGATCTGTCCCAGCGCCTGATCGGAAATGTAAGTGTAGGGGACCTTCATTTCGTCGAGCGCGAGGCGATACCAGCCTTCATTCTGCGTATTGACCCAGGTGTGAACGATGGCGATGCGCGGCACGGCCAGTTCGTGCTTCGCGACCGTTGGTTCGGCGGCCGCGCCCTTTACTCGAAGGCCGAGTTCCTTCGCGGCCGATTCGAGTTGAGTTGCGATGTCCGCGGGATTGCCTTCCACAGGAATGATGAATGTGCCGGGGTTGTATTTCGCGCCATCGGCATCAAATGCCGCTTCTGCCGCAAACATTTTCACATTCTTCAAGCGGAAACGGAGCGTTGCGAGCACGGGCTCCGCGTTGGCGTTGATCAGGTAGAAACGCGCTGCTGAAGCGCTGAAATTTCCGGTGGCTCTTGCCTCTCCTTGGATAAGCGTCATGGGAGCTTTGAGAATTGCGGCGTCGGTTACACGGATGGTGGCGACGTTGCGCAATGGCCCGAGCGTCCAGCCGGTGTCGTCGTAGGGCCGCGGATCGTTCACGTTGAAATATTGGGTGTCGAGCAGCATATCGGCCATGCGGCTGTAGGGTTGATCCATGCGGATGACGTAGCTCCCCGCGGGAATTTTCACTGTCGTGGTTGCGGCGGCCGCGGGCCGCTGCGCGGAGCCTTCACCGCCCGCAGGCGCGCCTCCGCCCGGTGCAGCACCGCCGGCGTTGCCGGCGCCACGGCCTCCGCCTCCTCCACCTCCGGCGGGCGGGGCCAGGCGCTGCTGCTTCACTTCAATTTCCTGATTGAGTGCGTGGATTTCGCATCCTTGCTGTTGCAGTAGCGCGGCAAGCTGCGCCGCGAGCGCCGGGCGCTTCCCGTCATTCACGATCACATAGGCGGCCGGGCCCTCCGTCACCGCCTTGCCAACGGAGCGCTTGCTCTTGAGATAGAAATTCGAGAGGAACTCCTGCCCGTGAGTGGCTGTGTAGGAAAGAGAAAAGAGGACGCCGCTCTCCTGCATGTTGACGTTGTTGCGCAGCGACCACTTCACGCGCGGCAGCGGCGGGTTGGGGCGGAACCACTCGCGCGAGGTCTGGTTCGGAGGCACGGTGCGCATGCGCGTGTCCGCGCCGCCGTTGCCGAAGGTCTCGTAGAAGCGCCCGACGGCATTGTGGCCCGTCGCGGCGTAGAGCATGTAATTCGACGCCCAGCCATCATAGAAATCGTGCGTCCACACGCCGGGAACGCCGCGCGCGGTCATCTGCTCGATATCGTTGTAGGCCATTTTCTGCCACTCGCTGACCACAATGGGATCGAGCCACGCGTTGTAGGGACCTGTGCCGGTCATGACGTAGAGGAACGGGACGGACTCGTGGAGGTCATGCATCATCGTGGCGTGCCATTCGAGGAAGCTGCGCATCTGTACTTTCGATAATTGGAGGGCCTGCGCGATGCCGTCGCGGTTGTTATCGTGCGCAACGTAGTGCCCCCAGTAGAGCAGGTTCATCGGCGGCTTTTCCGGATGAGCAAGGTGATAGTTGTAGGTGTCCACCATGCGGTCGCGTCCATCCACTTCCAGCACCGGAGTGATGAGGAAGACCAAGTTTTTGCGGATGTTCTGGATGAACGGCGTGTCTTCCACCGCCAGGCGGTAGGCGAGTTCCATCAACATCTCAGGCGATCCGGTTTCGGGTGAATGGATGGAGCCGGAGGCCCAGTAAATGGGCTTGCCCTCCTTCATCAACATTTCGGCCTGCGCGTCGGTGATTTTTCGCGGGTCTGCGAGCTTCGCGGTGATCTCCTTCAGGTGGTCGAGTTGCGCCATGTTCGCGTCGTCGGTGACGGCGACCATCAGAAATTCACGGCCTTCCTCGCTCTTGCCGACGGTCCACACCTTCACGCGCGGGGTTGCGGCGGCCAGCGCGCGGTAGTAGCGATAGAGATCCTTCGTGTAGGTGAGGTGCCCCTCCGCTCCCGCGATGTAGCCGAGGATTTTTTCGGGCGTGGGGACGGTCGCCGACGCGGGGAGATGGTCCACAAGTTCAGTGAGGAACATGGCGTCGGTGGTGAACTGCTTTATTTTCGCGGTGTAGCCTTCATCATTTGGCGGAGGAGCGGGCGCAGCCGTCGCGGGCGCATTCGCCGCCGCGGGAGGCGTAGCGGGCCGTGCGTTCGCGGGATTCGCGTGGTCGTCGGCGGGCGCCGTGCCCGCGAGCAGGACGATGCACACGACGAGCAAGAATGACTTTTGAAGCAGACCAGGCCACACGGCGCGCCATGACATTTGCAGTTTCATGGAATTCCTCCAAATAACATTTCCGGTTCAGATGGGTTCATCGGCTGTGAATTGCCGAGCAAGGCCCCGACAATGCCCTGTGACGCCGCATATTGTCCACAAGTTTCAGCAGCGCGCCCCGCTGCGCTGGCCTTGCGCTTAAGTTTGCGATAGCGTGGCTGGGTTGGAGGGCTCATGACGGCAAAAGGCGACTCTCTTGTTGCACTGATCACCGGCGGAACAGAAGGACTCGGTAAAGCGATGGCGATTCGCATGGCGCGCGAAGGCTATCGCGTGTTCGCCGCAGGGCGCTCGGCGGAGCGGCGCGCCAGGCTGGGCGAGGAGGCACGCGCGCTGGGCCTGCCCATCACGCCGCTGGAAATGGACGTCTGCAACGAGCGGAGCGTGGACCGTGGCCTGGCGGAAATCCGCACGGCAGCGGGCCCCGTGGACGTGCTCATCAACAATGCGGGTATCGCCTATGTCGTGGTCATGGAGGAGATCCGCATCGAGCATCTTCGGCAACAATTTGAGACGAATGTTTTTGCCGCGGTGCGACTGATCCAGCGGGTGCTGCCGGAGATGCGGGAGCGCCGCAGGGGATGGATCGTCAACATGAGTTCTGTGGCGGGACGCATGACCATCCCGACATTTGGACCCTACTCCGGCAGCAAGCACGCGCTGGAAGCGATCAGCGACGCGCTGCGCCTGGAACTGCACTCCACTGGTGTGCGCGTGATTGTGATTGAACCGAGCTACATCAAGACAAACATGGAAGGCGAGGCCGGCAATCTTTCCGCGGAGTACCGGCCGCTCGCGGAGTCGGGCCCTTACGCCGCTGTGTATCGCGGATTTCGGAAGGGGTGGCAAGAGAAAACCAGCGCCGCGCGGACAACGCCGGAGGATTGCGCGGAGATTGTACTGCGCGCGCTGCAGTCCGAAGATCCGGAAGCACGCTACACCGTGCCGCCGAAGGCCAAAAGAGAGTTGTGGTTAGCGCGGGTGTTGCCGGAGCGCTTCGTGATGCGCCGCATCCTGCGCGACTTTGGGCCGCAGGCCGCCGGGGCAACAAAGAAGCCGGCGGCTACGCCCCGCTAAGCGATATCACGCGTTCGCGGATGGCTGGCTGAGGGCAGCAATCACAAGACCGAGCACCACACACTGAATGCCCATGGCGATGATCTGGTGCAATGCGAGCGTGTGGGGCATGGGGATGACCACATAGTTGATCATCGCGCCGGACACCATGCCCACCATGGCCAGAAGGATGCCGAAGCGGATGCCCTGCCCGACCCAGGACTTCTTCTCCACGCCGCGCTGATAGATCAGCACCGCTCCCACAATGAAAATAAACTGTGCAAGCAGCATGATCCAGAGGCGATGGTTCATGGCCTCCCGTGTACGCCAAAGGTCAGCGTTGGCATCGTAACTGGCCCTTAAGATTATTTCGTGGATTAGGTAGCTGCTGCCGACCATCACGACGAATGTCCCGGCAATTGCAATCAGTGTCTTCTTCATTTTCGTTGCCTCCGAGAGAGTGGCTGCCGCCGGCAAATCCGACCTGAGGCGCAGACAGCCCTAGCCTTATTGTTTCAACCAAAGAGAGCTGAAAAAGGGGGACCCTTCGCAGCGGGGAGACTAGCACTCCAGGGGCTCTAAGGCGAGTAATTTTGTTTGCCGGACCCCCGCCGGGAGGGGGACACAGACTAGGGATTGGTGACCTGCGGCGAGATACTGGTCAGGCGGATTTGCTGGAGCTGCTTGCTCCAGGCGTCATGGATGGGCGATTCGGCATAGCGGTCCGCAGCGGCGCGGTCCACAAACTCGATCACAAACGTGGCGTCGAAATCGCGCGGCTCCATCCGGGCGGCCTTCAGCCAGATATTTTTGATGCCGGGGATCTTCGCGGCCATCTCCTTCACGCCATCGAGGACCCTTTGCGCCTGCGCGTCGGTCACACCGGGATTGAATTTGATCAGGGAGATGGCCAGCACCGTTCGGGGCTGGCCGAACTTGTCCTGGCCCGCGGCGTAGCCAGCCAGGAGGAGCGCTGCGGCGGCGAATGTGAATGCGGCATTTCGCAGAAATCGTTTCATGGAGTTTTCTCCGGCGCTTCTATGTAAATTGAGCGAACTGCATAAAGCGATCAGGTCTGGCTTCCACGGAGCATACGCATGGCGGCGGCAAGTCCAGGTTCGGTATCCGCGCCCGATGGCTTCAGGCTGCCGGGGTCGGCCTCGCCGCCACCCTCTCCCGGTGCGAGGAACAGGTTTTCCTCGAGCCCGTGCTGCTTGGTGTACATTTCAAAATACCGCCCGCGCGCCGCGTAGAGCGTGGGGTGCGTTCCGCGCTCGACGATCCGGCCGCCTTCGATGACCAGGATCTGGTCGGCGCGGCGGATGGTGGAAAGGCGGTGCGCGATAACGAAAGTGGTGCGCCCGCGCATCAAGTACGAGAGCCCTTGCTGGATCAGCGCCTCGGATTCCGAATCCAGGCTGGAGGTGGCTTCATCGAGAATCAGAATGCGCGGGTTCGCCAGGAGAGCGCGCGCGATGGAGACGCGCTGCTTCTGTCCCCCGGAAAGTTTCACGCCGCGTTCGCCGACGACCGTGTCGTACTTTTTCTCCATGGACTCCGCGAATTCGTCCACGCGCGCGATCTGGCACGCGGCGAGGATTTCGTCTTCACTTGCGTCCGGGCGCGAGAACGCTACATTTTCTCGAATGCTGCCATCAAACAGGAATGTCTCCTGCAGCACAACTCCCAATTGTGTGCGGTAGCTTGAAAGCTTCACGGTGGAGAGATCCATGCCATCGACCAGAACGCGGCCGGAGGTCGGCGTATAGAAAGTGGCAATCAGGCCGATCATGGTAGATTTGCCCGCGCCGGAAGGGCCTACCAGCGCTGTGACGCTGCCAGGCTCCGCGGTGAAAGAAACTTCATTCAGCACCGGCTTCCCGGTCTCGTAAGAAAACCCGACATTCTCGAATTCCACCGTGCCGCTGATGGCGCCGATTTCGCGCGTGCGGTTCGGGTCGGCCTCTTCGCGGGATTCCTCCAGGATGTCGCGGGTGCGTTCCAGCCCCGCCAGCGCCTCGTTCACCTGCGTGCCGATGTTCACCAGCTGGAATACGGGAGCCACCAGCATAGCCAAAAACATGGTGTAGGAAACCAGCATTCCGGGAGTCATGGCGTTGCCGAGGACCATGTGCCCGCCGAAATACATGATCAATGCGCTTACAATTCCGAGCAGAGCCGAAGAGGACGAGCCCATGAGGGAGATCGCGCTGATGGATTTCAGGATGTTTTCGAGAAGCCGCCCCACGCCGGCCGCGAACACTTTTTCTTCCCGCTCCTCGGCGTTGTATCCCTTGATGACGCGGATGCCGCCGAGCGATTCCGTCAGGCGCCCCGAGATTTCCGCGGTAATTTTCGGCCGGGCGCGGAAGAGCGGCCGGATTACGGCGAAGGCCTTGCTCATGCCGAGCGCGAAACCGACGAGTACGGCGACTGCAATGCCCGTCAATTTCAGGCTGACGTGCGCCAGATATCCGAACGCCAGGACGGCGGTCAGGATGCTCCCGAAGAAATCAATCATCCCCGTGCCAATCAGGTTCCGCACGCCTTCCACGTCATTCATGATTCTCGAAACGAGCTGGCCGGTCTTGTTGGTATCGAAGAAGGATACCGGGAGGCGGCCAATGTGTGACTGCACGCGCGAGCGAAGTTGGGCAATCATCCGCTGCGCCGATTTGGAAATGAGCTGGGATAGAGAGAAGGAAGTCAGTGCCTGGACCGTTGTGGCCAGCACAATCCAAAAGATGATTTGGCCCAGTACGCCCGCCTGATGCTGCACCAGGACCTGGTCCACGAACGCCTTGGTCGTAAACGGCAGCACCAGGCCCGCCACGCGGCCGATCCCCATCAGAACAAATCCCAGGGCAAGGACCCCGACGTTGGGCTTCAGCATCCGCCAGGCGTCAGGCAGGCTCTTCCACATCGGAGCCGTATTCACAGGCTTCTTTGGCGGCGCGTTTACCGTGTTTGCTGCTGAACTCATGGGAATGAATACGTTTTCGGAACCGATAGAATAACACGGGTGCAAAAACGAAACCGGCGGCCGAT
>JBGOTC010000190.1:0-6487 GCA_041476305.1 Terriglobia bacterium | reverse complement strand
GATCTTCCACGGCACGTGATAGACCTGCACGTCGGGCTGGTTGCCACCCCCGCCGCCTCCCGGGCCGCTCGAGGAGAGGCCTCCGCCGCCACCGCCACCACCGCCGCCGCAAGTGGCCCAGGCGATAGGAGCGGCGTAGAGAAGAATGAGTGCCAACAGCAAAGCAGCGAGGCGTGCCAGTTGTCGTTTCATGCCCTCAATTATAGAGGGCCTCCCTGGGTAAGACAAGGTGGCGCGATTGCGAGCTTGTGGAGCCTCCTACTTCTTTTTCGGCGGAGGAGGCGGCGCCGGGAGCGGCGTATCGGAATTGAATATGTCCGCAACCGTCTTCCAGTTGCCGTCCGTCTGCTTCTTCCATACTTCCACGAACTTTCCCATGTCCATGCTTGGCTCGCCCTTGGGACCTTTCATCATCATGTGATAGGTTCCCATGATGTAGGCTAGGTCGCTGGAGCGCGCGACTTCCACTTTTGTGGCCTGCCAGGACATAGAAATATCGGGAACGAGCATGGTGGCCCACAGTGCGCGAATGGCCACTTTGCCGGTGGTCATCGGCCCGTTGGGAGGCAGCACGGTGGCGTCATCACTGTAGTACGAGACCGCGGCGTCCAGATTGCGGGCCTCCGCGGCCTTTGACCATTGCGCGTCAAGATTTCTGATGGTGGCTTCATCCGCAGCGCGTGTGTCCGCCGGCTCCTGGCTACACGCCGAGGCAAAGAGCAGCAGGACAAAACAGCTGCAGAACACGCACTTAGATATTTGTCTCCCTTTCGGATAAAAAATCATTGGTAATTCCTCCTTTTGGTTAATCCTTCCGCGCCAACGGCTTCAGCATCTCGTCGAGGTAGTCGGGCTTGCCCGTTTCTCGGGCGAGATGTGGATACTTCTCGCCGTCGTGGTAGTTAATCATGATTGTCTTGTAATACTCGTTCGCCACAACCAAGAGCTCAATGGCCTTCGAGCTTGACGTGCTGGCCTTGATCGCATCGGCAAGGTACTCCGGCCGGTAAGCACGGCCATTCACTGCGACCACTTTCATTCCCGACGTGATGCCGGCGGTGAACGCGGGACCTCCGTAAAATGAATCAGAGACCGTGCCGTCCGCGGATAGGTTCAATCCGAGAGTAAATGTCGTCGCCGAAACGCCGCGCACGCCTCTAGCTCCGCCCGGAGGCTGGGCCGTGTATACAACTTTCCAGCCGCTCGCTTCAATCCCTCCTGACGGCGCTTCAGCGGAGGTGGACTTCAAACGCCCGTCCAAGAAATGTGCCCAGTCGTATGCCACAACCAGATTCAGTATCTGAGTTAGTTCTTCAAAAGTATATGGTTTGACTTCCGCGCCATTATTTGCGCCGCCATAAAAAAGTAGGGCAAAATCCTCGAACGATTTCGACCCATGGCTGAGTTCTCTGATGATGCTTGCGACTTCGATCCAGATCAGTTCACCCTCCTCGTAATAATCCGAACCACGGCGCCAACTGCTCCACCCCGCTCCACCAAACATCCCCGGCACAGCCGCGGCAGTATCGAGCAAGGGCCTCCAGGTTCGCCCCGGGCGTCCCGGGCCCAGGCTCGCTGCGATGCCCGCCAGGTTCTGTCTGTAATCATCCGGCGTCCACATTCCGCTGCGCGTTGCCAAAATGTCTCCGAGGTAAGAAGTGTTGCCCTCATAGACCCACAGGAGATCCGTTTCCATGGGGGTCTCGAATTCCGGAGTCGAGAGGTTGCGCGGGCGGCGGAATTTGCCGCTCCACGAGTGCGCGAATTCATGCGCCAGCAAACCGCCAACTTCCCGCGCCGCATTGGGTGAGAGGAACACGCGCTCGGGCAACCGGCTATCATTCGATTCGTGATGCTCCACGCCGAAATGGGCGGTGTGATCGGAAAGCGTCAGCAGGAAGTGATATTCCTTGTAATGACGCGCGCCAAAGAGTTTTCCTGTCTCCGCCACTAGATTTGTCAGGCCACGCCTCACATCCTCCGGCATGGCGAGCGCGGCTTCGCTGTCCGCGACGATGTCGATTTCGTGATGGATTGGCTCTCCCAGCGGAGTCAAATCAATCGCTCTGTAATACTCTCCGGCGACAACGGGCGAATCGGCGAGGCGATCAAGAGTAACTGGGGGAAATGTAACTTGGCCCTGAATCAATCTTCCGGCTGCAATAGTGGTATTTGCCGCTCCCAACGCGCTCCCCCACTTCCAATTCGAGGGAAGAAAGAGCGTTGGTTCAAGAGTGATCTGTGACGCCGGAACTCTGGCAGGATAGAGAAGCACCGTGTACCAATTCAGCACCATCAACTTGTCCGTGGTCGAGCTTCCGCTAGCGCCGCCGGCATCAATGTAATCGAAAGTTGCTTCCAACTGGCTCACGCCCGCGGGCACATCCAGATGAAATGTGTACACGTCCCGTAAGTCACGGCTCCACGGAATCGTCATCCCGTTGCCTGCAAATTTCAGCCCGGTCACATTGGCAATGGGTCCCGTCGGCTCATGCATTCCCGGAATCCACTTGGGGTAGTAAAGCGTGAGCGGGCCGGCGCTAACGGGTATCTCCATTTTCGTGTGGATAATCTTCATGGCCGCCTGGCGGGCGTCCACAGTCAGACGAATCACCTTGGCATTCGAGGGAGTTGTTTGTGCGGTGGTTGACGCACAAGACATGAATGCGATTGCCACGAATCCTAACCACCGTCGAGCACTTTTTCCGCTCATGTTCCTGTCTCCATTCATCGAAGGGATGATGCGCGATGCCTGCCGTCCGTGCGAACAGCCCAGCGAAACTATACCTCCATGAGGTGGGGTTCAAGTGTGGGGTTCGGGTTGGGGCCAAAGTGTCGCGCGTAACAGACGGAAATAGTCACCCCAATTTGTTCCCATGGACAATCTGCCAGATCCTCCGCAAATATAGCGCGACGAGGACAACGCCGAGGGGAACTCCCACGACGGCGAGCGGCGTCCAAATCAGATTGTTGGCGTTGCGGGCGACCTCCGGATCATTCCCGTGAAAAAACACTTCATCCACTTTCACCACGGAAACGAGGAGGATATAAGCGGAAACGAGCAGCCCCGCAATGGCGCGCCAGATACCCATGGGGCGCGCGGGAGTTTTCCCCTCCATATCATTCGCCGGCTCTTCTGGTGCGCCACACTCAGGAGTATCGTCTTCCGGATTATCGGACTCCTGCCTGTCGTTCCCGTCCAGTTCTTCGCCTCTTGGCATTGCACTCGCTTCCCTGGCCCAAATCTCCGCTCGCCATTGGTTGATTGCAAGCATTGTAATCCATGCATTGCTTGCCCCCACGCAAATCATGCCCATGCTGCTTTGACTTCTCGCGGCAATAAAGTATCTTTAGATCCTACCGGAGCACTGCCCGGCGGAGGCTTTCCGAATGGCTGATGATTCCTGCGGACACGGCGCGACACCCCAACCGGTAGCGCCACCCAAGCCCGGCGCGCGCATCGTCCACTGCGTCAAATTTGATAAGGATATGGAAGGCCTGGACCGCGTGCCGTGGAAGGGCGAACTCGGCAAGCGCGTTTACGAAAGCGTCTCCAAAGAGGCGTGGAAGCTTTGGATTGAATATTCCAAGATGCTGATGAATGAGTACCGCCTGAACCCGCTGGATCCCCAATCGCAGAAAGTTATGGAAGAGCAGATGGAACAGTTCTTTTTCGGCGAGGGCGCCAAGCTGCCGGAGGGCTACGTTCCGCCGAAAGCAAAGGGCTAGTTCCCCTCGTCCTACGCACACCCGAGCCATTCAACCTTCAATACTTGCGGGCAACTTCCCTGTAGCTGGATGCCCTACAGGAAGCTCTGGGGAAATTGTGAATTGGAGTTTTGAGTGCGCGGCGCGAAGAGCGCTTTCCACTTCCTCTGGTTTTTCTCCGCGCGCGAAAATAAATCCCAAGTAACTTGATCCCTCCGGCCAGGCGACAATCGTATCGCGCAACCGCGCCGTGATTTCGATACTCTCGACGATAGGAGTCATCACCGCGGCTTCCAGACCGTCAATGCGTTCCAGCACTCCGGTCGCGGGCACGGGAATCATCATCACGCCTGATGCGGCGGCCTCGCGCTCCAAGTTGCTGCCGGGCAATTGCAACGCATGGCGCACAAGCAGCTCCTCAAGGGAAATTCCCTTCGGCCCAAACCGCAAGGCGCGCGCACAGAGTCCGCCAATGGGCCGCGCCGCCACTTCGAGGGGCCACACGCCATCATCATTCACGCGGAATTCCGCGTGGATGGGGCCGTGCAAGAGCCCCAGCGCGCGAACGGAGTCCGCGGCGCACTTCCGGATTGCCTGCTGCCGGCTGGCGGAGATCCGTGACGGCGTGACGTAGACCGTCTCCTCAAAATAGGGCCCCTCCAGTAAATCGGGCTTGTCGAAAATCGCGAGGATGCGCAGAACGCCATCGGTCAAAAGTCCTTCGACGGCCACTTCCCTTCCCGGAAGATAACTCTCCACAATCATGCGCTCCAGATTCGGGTCGCGCGACGCGCGCAACTCCGGCGATTGCAGCAACCGCTTCAATCTCTCCACGGCGCGCGAAAACTCAGCTGGATTGTTGGCACGGATGACTCCCTGGCTTGCAGAAAGGCACAGCGGCTTCACCACGCAGGGAAACGGAATGCCCGAGAGCGCGGCATCGGGTGTCGGCTCAACGGCGAAGGAGCGGAACCAAGGGGTCGGCATGCCGGCATCGCGGAACGCGCTGCGCATGTGCTCCTTGTTGCGGCACGCCTCGACGGATGCAGGATGGTTGTGGAACAGACCCAGTCCGCGCGCCACATACGCCGCGGAAATCACGGAGCGGTCGCCGAGCGCGAGGACGCCGTCGGGTTCCGCGCCGCGAAGCGATTCCAGAATTGCGTGAGCCGCCGCTTCGGGCTCTTCAAAATGCACGGCGATGGCGCGATCATTCCACGGGTCATCGAGCTGGTGGCAACGATCGGTAGCGAAGACGATTTCCGCGCCGAGTTGCCGAGCCGCATCGGCGAAAGCTCGCGTCTGGTAGCCCAGCTTGCTGGTAAGAAGCAGAAGCCGCTTCTTGCCTCCCGATGAATTGCGGTTTGGCGTCATCGCGTCACACAAAATCGTCCGGCTGCGACAAGGAGTGTTCCGGCGGCGCGGCCTTCGTTTTTCCGATGGAAACCAGCTGGTCGCGCGTCGGCTCGGCGCAGCAATACCACGGCTCATTCATGTGCGGGATTGCGCGCCGCGCGGGTTGCGCGCTGCTGAGAGATGCTGGGAGGTCTGCGGATTTTCCCAACGCCCGCGCTGCGGCTTTCCAGATGCTCGCGAAAATCTCATCGCGAGTGCGGCGAAGCGATTCCTCACGCTCGACAATTTCGCCAACTTCATTTGCTAGCGCGTCCACGCGAGGGTCGCTGTGTCGCCAGGGATAGGCGAGGGCCGCGGCGTCGAACGGCTCGACGTCATCGCGGATTTCAGGGAGGTCGAGCATTTTCGATCCCGCGGGGATCAGTAACCGTATGGCGAGCTGAATTGGCGCGACGTTTTCAATCAGGTCCTGCTGCGCCAACACTCCCAGCAAGTCGCGATAGCCGTCGAGAGTGGCCCACGGATTGAACGGCACAAAGGTGGGCTGCAGCGTGAGATTGGATTCTCTGAACAGTTCCACAACACGGAGAAAGTCAGCGCGGGTGTGGCCTTTCGCCAGTTTCCCGAGAACCAAATCATCCACGGACTCGACCGCGCTGGTTACGAACAGACATCCGGTGTCGCGTAACTTGGGCAACAGCTCCGCGTGATTCAAGAGGTGCTCGATCTTAATGGTCGCGTCGTAGCTGAGTCCGGGAAATTCGCGGTGCATCTCTTCCACGATGGCCATCGCGTGAGTGGGTCCATTGAAGAAGTCGGGGTCGCCGAAACTGACGTGCTGCGCACCCATGTTTATCTGGCGGCGGATATCTTCGAGCACGACTTCGCGCTGCACGATCCGGAACGCGCCTTCATAAACGGGGACAATCGGGCAGTGGCGGCAAAGATGTTTGCATCCGCGGCTGGCTTCGGTGTATCCGGCAACGCGAAAACTCTGGTCCGGCAGAATCAAGTGCGCATATTTTTCGAGCGGCGGGAGTCCGCTACGATCCGGAACGAGAAATTGTTGCCGTGCAAGAGAAATGCCGGAGTCACCATTCTTGTTTTGAGAATTTGGCGTCGAGGTTTCGTTTGTCAGTTGACCAACTAATTTGATCAAGCCCTCTTCGAATTCGCCTCCCAAGATGGACTGCGCGCCAAGGCCGCGCAGGTACTGGGCGTTGACGGGCGCGTAGAGTCCATAGAAACAGATGTGTGCGCGAGGGTTGAGCGCCTGAACACGCGGGAGCAAGGCCACGGCGAGGCGCGTCGCGGTATGCATAGGCAAGTAGAAAGCGATGAGCCCGGCGCTGCGGACAGGCTCTTCGCGGAAATCTTCGCGCGAGAGATCCAGGCAGGTGACATGCGCCCCGCGTTCGGCGAG
>JBGOTC010000189.1:0-6494 GCA_041476305.1 Terriglobia bacterium | reverse complement strand
TGTATATACATATAACAAGTCACAAGGAGAGATTCCCATGTCGCAACTGGCCGAGCATCCCACGGTGAAGCAATTCAGAGAGCGTGAAGCGGCGGGTAATGAGCCGCCGCCGCTGTCCACGCTGGATTCAAATTGGCTTCGCCAAATTTGTCTTGGGTTCGGGGCCGACGACGTGGGATTTGTGGACATTGCCCGCCCGGCGATTGCAGACCAGCGCAACGATATCCTCCAGGCTTTCCCGTTCACGCAGTCGCTAATCAGCATTGTGCTGCGAATGAATCGTGAGAACATCCGCACGCCAGCGCGTTCCGTTTCCAACCTCGAATTCCATCACACTGGCGAAGAGGTCAATGACATTGCGCGTCGAATTGTGGCGGCATTGGAGTTACGCGGAGTTCGTGCCGCGAACGGCGCGGCGATAGGTTTTCCCATGGAAATGGAGCGATGGCCCGGCAAGATCTGGGTCGTCTCCCATAAGCCGGTGGCTGTCGCGGCCGGATTGGGTCACATGGGGATCCATCGCAACGTCATCCATCCCAAGTTTGGGAATTTCATCACCCTGGGGACGGTGGTCACGGAAGCGGTGATTTCCGAATACTCCCATCCCATCGACTACAACCCCTGCTTGGAATGCAAACTTTGCGTCTCGGCCTGTCCGACTGGCGCGATTGGGGCCGACGGGCAATTCAATTTTTCCGCATGCTATACGCATAACTATCGTGATTTTATGGGCGGTTTTTCCGACTGGGTAGAACAGGTCGCGGACAGCAAGAATTCGAGTGAGTACAGGAAAAAGGTGAGCGACTCGGAGACTGTTTCGGTCTGGCAGAGTCTGGGATTCGGCCCCAATTATAAGGCCGCCTACTGCCTCTCCGTTTGTCCCGCCGGCGAAGATGTGATTGCGCCATTTCTGACGGATCGCAAGCAGTTTCTTCAGGAAATCGTCAAGCCGCTGCAGAGCAAGCGGGAGATTATCTACGTGCGCCGTGGCTCTGACGCGGAGGAGTATGTACAGCGCAAGTTTCCAAACAAGAGGACGAAGCGAGTGGGGAACGGATTGAGACCGCAATCCATCGCATTTTTTTGGAGGGCCTGAACTACGCTTTCGAACGCGGCAAGGCGCAGGGCGTCAACGCGACATACCACTTTACATTCACCGGAAAGGAAGAAAAAAAGGCGACGGTCACAATACGGGGAGGAATACTGCAAGTGCAAGACGATCACCTGGGCCAGCCCGACCTCCGGGTCACCGCCGACAGTGAGACGTGGTTAGGCTTTCTCGCGAAGGAACGCAACCTGGTGTGGGCCCTGCTCAGCCGGCGCGTACGCATCAAAGGTTCGCCAAGGCTGCTGTTGGCATTTAGCAAGTGCTTCGGCGCTTGAGGAACGAAGGTGTGCAATAATCTGTCGCGCCTGCGAAACCGCACAAATTTGCCGCCGAGGGAGCCCCATCCATGCGAAACCGAGCAGTGTTGAAGCCGCGAGATTCTCAATTTCGACTCTGGAGTCTCCTGATTCTGGCTTGCGCCGCGATTCTGGCCGCGCCAGGAACGAGCCGGAACTTTTCGGCGGCGGCGCAAAGCGGCGCGACGCCCATCCAGATCTGGGTGGACTTGAGCGAAGCGCCGCGGCACATTTTTCATTCGAGGGTGCGGATTCCCGTTTCGCCCGGGCCACTGACTCTGCTTTATCCGAAATGGATACCGGGCGAACACATGCCCGATGGGCCCATCTCCGACGTGGCGGGACTGAAGTTTGAAGCGGGCGGGAAAAGATTGGCGTGGCGGCGCGATGACCTTGATATGTACGCCTTCCACCTGGAAATTCCCGAGGGCGCGACTTTTGTGGAGGGGACGCTCGATTATCTGAACCCCGTGGAAGGCGCGGGGTTTTCCGCGGGCCCATCCGCAACCGCGCAGGTTTCCATCCTGGAATGGAATGACGTGGTGCTGTATCCCGCAGGGAAAAAGGCGGACGACCTGACCTACGTCGCGCACTTGCGCCTGCCCAGCGGATGGAAATTCGGCACAGCTCTGCCGGATGCGCAGCAACAGGGCGACAACATTCAATTCGGCGCGGTCTCCTTGACCACCCTGGTGGATTCACCTGTCCTGGCGGGAGCGTATTTCCGCTCGATCCCACTGGCCCCGGAGATTCAGCCGCCGCATCACCTGGATTTGGCGGGCGATTCCGCGGCGTCCGTGGACATCCCCGCGGATGAACTGGAGGCCTATAGCCGTCTGGTGCGCGAAGCGGGCGCGCTTTTTCAAGCGCGGCACTACGACCATTACGATTTTCTGCTTTCGCTGACCGATCATTTTTATCCCAACGGCCTGGAGCATCATCAATCGAGCGACAACCGCGCGCCGGAGCGCATGCTGCTCGATGCGGATTGGCGCGAGCTTTTCGCCAGCCTGCTGCCGCACGAGTTCACACATTCATGGAACGGAAAGTACCGCCGCCCCACGGGATTGCTCTCGCCCGATTTCACGACGCCAATGCGCGGGGAAATGCTGTGGGTCTACGAGGGGCTGACGCAATACGTCGGCGAGACGCTTTCCGCGCGAGCGGGCACGCGCACGGTGGAAGCCTACCGGGAAGCGCTGGCCGCGACCGCTGCCTATTTGGACCACCAGAAGGGACGCGAGTGGCGCTCGCTGCAGGACACGGCCACGGCGGCGCAGACGCTTTATCTGGTGGGCAGCAAGGCGTGGTTCTCATGGCGGCGCAGCGTGGATTTTTACGACGAGAGCTGGCTGATCTGGCTGGAGGCGGACACGATCATCCGCAAGCAGACCAACGGGCGGAAATCGCTGGACGATTTCTGCCGCGCCTTCCACGGCGCGCCCAGCTCCGGACCGAAGCTCGTGCCCTACACATTTGACGACGTGGTGGGGACGATGAACGGCGTGGCGCCCTACGACTGGAAGAAATTCTTCCGCGACCGTCTGGACTATGTCGGCCCGCGCGCGCCGCTCGGAGGAATTGAGGGCAGCGGCTGGAAGCTTGTCTACGACGAAACTCCGAACGCGCACCTTCAAGCCGTGGAGCACGCGGAGGGAGAGTTGAATTTCACCTATTCGCTGGGGATGACGCTCACCCGCGAGGGAGCCGTGCGCGACGTCCTTCCCGGGACTCCCGCGGCGGAAGCGGGGCTGGCGCCGGGGATGAGAATCATCAGCGTCAACGGGAAGGGATGGACGGGGGAGGCGCTGAACGACGCCATCCGGCGGGCGAAAAGGAACCCCGCGCCCATCGAGCTGAACGCCGAGAACGCAGGTTACGCCATGATCTACAAGCTGAAATACAACGATGGGGCGCGCTACCCTCACTTGATTCGCGATAATTCCCGGCCGGATTTGCTGGGCGAAATTCTGCGCCCGTTGACCGGACCTTCAGCGCAGAAATAGCACCGGAGACAAATCCAATCCGCCGCCGGCGACGTACTCAATGTGTATCCACGCAGGCGCCCGGCGCAGGGTGTGGACTGCGGCGTCAGATTGCTATAATTGAATGGCTACGCGACAACTTTTCCCGCTGGGGAGGGAATGGACATGCTGATCAAGCGAGATCCGGATTTGAAGTATTCCGATGTGACTCCGAAAAACGTTTACCTGAACCGGCGCAAATTCCTGGCAGAGGCCGCCGTGGCCGGCGGCGCATTGCTTGTGGGGCGCAGCCTGTGGAATTTGGTGTCGCCTTCGCGAAGCGTTCTGGCGAACACGAAACTGACGATCGCGTCGAAGAGCCCTTTTAGCACCACGGAAAAACAGAGTACTTACAGCCAGGTCACGACCTACAACAACTACTATGAATTTGGCTCGGACAAAGGAGACCCTGCGAAAAATTCAGGGAATTTCGTCACTTCTCCCTGGAGCGTTTCCATCGAAGGTGAATGCGCGAAACCCCGGAAATTCACGATGGATGAAATCCTGAAACTGGCTCCACTGGAGGAGCGCATTTATCGCCACCGTTGCGTGGAGCGCTGGTCCATCGTTGTGCCGTGGATCGGGTACTCGTTTAGTGTTCTGGCCAACCTGGTCCAGCCCAAACCCACGGCGAAGTTTGTTGCCTTCGAGACCTTTTACGATTCGAAGCAAATGCCCCGGGCGCGCGGGACAGGCATCGAGTTCCCCTACGTGGAGGGCCTGCGGATGGATGAGGCGATGCATCCCCTCACCATGCTTTCCGTCGGCATGTATGGCGAGACGCTTCCGAATCAGGATGGCGCACCGGTGCGACTAACCGTCCCGTGGAAATACGGGTACAAGAGCATCAAGTCACTGGTGAAGATCCGCTTTGTGAAGGACATGCCTCCAACCGCGTGGAACATTGCCGCCCCGGACGAATACGGCTTTTATTCCAATGTGAATCCACAAGTGGACCACCCGCGCTGGAGTCAGGCCAAGGAGCGCCGACTGGGCGAGATCTCCATGCGGCCGACGCTCATGTTTAATGGATATGGAGACCAGGTGGCGAGCCTCTACAACGGCATGGACCTGGTGAAGAACCACTAGGCGCGCCGCCGGGAAATTGTCGATGAACAAACTCCTCTCCAACAAGTGGTTGAAGGTGCCGGTATTCCTCGCGTGCCTCGTGCCGCTCGGAATTCTGGCCTGGGGTTACTGGCATGATGACCTGACGGCGAACCCGTTGGAATACATCACCCATTCCACCGGGGACTGGACCATCCGGTTCCTGATCCTCACGCTGGCGGTGACGCCCTTCCGGAAAATCCTGAACATGCCCGCGTTTATCCGCTACCGCCGGATGCTCGGTCTGTTCGCATTTTTTTACGGATGCCTGCACTTCACCACCTACCTATGGTTCGACAAGGAATTCGATTTCCACGAAATGCTGAGGGACGTATCCAAGCGGAAATTCATCATGGCGGGGTTCGCGGCATTTCTGCTGATGGTGCCGCTGGCGGTGACCTCCACGCGCGGATGGATCCGGCGCATGGGCGGGAGGAACTGGCAGTTGCTGCACCGCGCGATCTATTTCAGCGCGATCGCGGGAGTCATCCACTACGCATGGCTGGTGAAGTCAGACGAAACGAAGCCGATCCAATACGCCGCGCTGGTCGGCGTTCTGTTGCTCTACAGATTGGGCGCGTGGTTCGAGGGCCGGCAGCGGCCTGCTCCGGCAGGCATGCGCAGCGCCGAACCAACGACGGCGGAAACCGCATAGGTCATTTTCACTTTCCATACACACTTACCTCGACCACGGAATCCGATGTATAAGAGGGAGTTCGCGGAGGAGAATTTTCGTGTTTGTCGAGCCGCAACCCGAATCACAAAAAATATACAAGAAGCCACTGTTCTATTCTTCACTGGCTGTCATTCTGGGATTGATTTATCTCGCCTGGGTGTTCATCGGCCGATGGGAGACCAACCGGGAATTTGAACGCCGGGCGGCCGAAAAGGCGGCGCAGCAACGGGCTGAGGATCAACGCGCCGTGGAGCGGCAGGGCGGCACGCGCTTCGAGATCCTGAGTTTCTATGTCACTCCCAGCCTGATCAAGCGCGGCGAGAGCGCGCAATTGTGCTACGGGGTTTCCAACACCAAGACGGTGCGGCTGGATCCCGCCGTAGAATCCTCCATGTGGCCATCGCTGAGCCGCTGCATATACGTCCAGCCAAAGAAAGAGACAACATATACGTTGACGGCGGAGGACGCGGAAGGACACTCGAAAACAGCGACCGTAACATTGCTGGTGAAATAGCCTTTTTCGAGAGTCCAAGGCGCGCGGAGTCCTGTGATAGAATCGCAGCGCAGAAAAATGCGGGAATACTTTTGATTTCCCCAAACATGTCGATTCAGGTTTGAGCGGGCGGGAACACCCACTTCCGCAATTTTGCAGGATGAAACCGGCCGGCATCGCGATTCCGAAAAAGAATTGAACTTTGGCAATACCGTGAAGCGGCCACCACTACTCTGATTCAAGCTGGGACGAAGCTATGGGCGAAGCGGCAAACGATCCTCTGGCAAAGATCAAACAAAAGCTCGAAGAAGAGATCCGCGCCATTGAAAATGAGCTGGTGAACGAGCTGCCGAAGGAGATTGCCAAGGCTCGCGCGCACGGTGATCTCTCGGAGAACTCCGAATACAAGTACGCCAAAGAGCGGCAGGCCTATCTGAATGCGCGCATTGGCCAGCTAAAGAAGCGCATGGGCGATGTTTCCATGCTCAATGTCACGAATCTTCCGCGGGACAAAGCCGGCTACGGTTCGCGCGTGTGGCTGCTGGACCTGAAGAAATCAACAAAGATCGAATACAAGCTGGTGACCACGGAGGAATCCGACGCCGCCAACGGACTCATCTCCACCACTTCGCCTATCGGCAAGGCGCTTCTGGGGCGCAAGGTGGGGGACGAAATCACGGTGCAGACGCCCGTGGGCGTGAAGGAATTTGAAGTGGTCAAGCTCAAGACCATTCACGACGCTGACTGATGCCCAATCCGAATCGCCCCTTTGCGGGCGGAGACCCAACCT
>JBGOTC010000188.1:0-6513 GCA_041476305.1 Terriglobia bacterium | reverse complement strand
CTCGTGGACATAGACGCGGAGCCTGGGATTTTCACGGACCAGAGATCCCGTGGCTCCGGCGTGATCGAAATGGATGTGCGTGAGGAGCAGCGCGGTGAGGTCGGCGACGGCGAGGCCGCGCTCGGCGAGTTGCGCACGCAAGACGGGAAGGCAGGATGCGGGGCCGCAATCCACCAGGGCGAGTTCACCGCCCGCCTCGAGGAGGCACGATGCGATGGCCTCCTTGTGGCCGAGGAACTGAAAGTCGATAACGGATGTGTCGGGAGCGATGGATTGCATGCCTGGGCCGAAAGGCATGCTACCGTGAGGCGCGATTCATTACAAATTTGCACGGGCCGGGAGGGCGCGGGAAGTTCTGAATTGCGCGCGGAGTCCCCGTTGCAAAACAAAGATTGATAGTAGAGAATCGCGAGGAAGAAAAATCAGCAAGGAATTGCGCGACCGCTCCGCGAAAAATGCCTTCAGAAGGAAAACCGGCGAATGCCTGACCGTCCAGAAAAATTCACCATCGGCCTGATCCAGATGCGCTGTACCGCGGATGCGGGGGCGAATCTGGCGAGCGCCGTGGGCCGCATCAGGGAGGCGGCTTCGCGCGGAGCGCAGATCATTTGCCTGCAGGAGCTGTTCCGGTCGCAATATTTCTGCCGGGTTGAGGACGCGGAGTTGTTTTCACTGGCGGAGCCGATCCCGGGGCCGACGACGGAAGCGCTCGCCAAAATTGCCCGTGAACTGAAAGTTGTGATTGTCGCGTCGGTGTTTGAGCGGCGCGCCGCGGGGCTTTATCACAATGCGGCGGGGGTGCTGGACGCGGACGGAGCGCTGCTGGGGATTTACCGCAAGATGCACATCCCGGATGACCCGCTCTATTACGAAAAATTCTACTTCACGCCCGGCGATCTCGGATTTCCAACATTTCAAACGCGCTACGGTCGCATCGCGGTGCAGATTTGCTGGGACCAGTGGTATCCGGAGGGGGCGCGGCTGGCGAGCCTGCACGGCGCGAACGTGATTTTTTATCCGACGAGCATCGGCTGGCATCCGCGGGAGAAAAAAGAGTTTGGCCCTGCGCAACTGGATGCGTGGAGGACGATCCAGCGGGCGCACGCCATCGCGAACGGAGTGTATGTTGCGGTGGCGAACCGGGTGGGGCTTGAAGGGCCGGCGGACACCGGCCTGGAATTCTGGGGAAACTCGTTTGTGGCCGGACCCTTCGGCGAAGTACTCGCGGAAGCGTCGAACACCGAGGAAGAAATCCTAATCATGGAATGCGATCCCTTCCGCGTGGAGGACACGCGACGCAACTGGCCGTTCCTGCGCGATCGCCGCATTGATGCCTACCCGCCGCTGCTGGAGCGCTGGCTCGGCTGATGTCCCCCGCAAAGCAATTTACTTCCACAGCACAGAACTACCGCATGCCCGCGGAATGGGAGAAGCACGAAGCAACCTGGCTCTCCTGGCCGCACGAAAAAACGGATTGGCCCGGGAAATTTGCGCCCATCCCGTGGGTGTATGCGGAGATTGTGCGGCATCTTTCGCGAGTGGAGCGCGTGCGTATCCTGGTGCAGGGCGGCGCGGAAGAAAAAGCGGCGCGGAAAATGTTGAAGATGGAGGGCGCGGACCTGGCCGCCGTGGAATTCTTCCGCGTGCCCACGGACCGCGGATGGATCCGCGACTTCGGTCCGATGTTTGTGCGCGGCGGGCGAGGAGAACTCGCCGCGACACACTGGCTATTTAACGCGTGGGCAAAGTATGACAACGGCAAGCGCGACGCCGCAGCGGTAACGCGGCTGGCCCGGCAGTGGAAAGCATGGAAGATTCCGGTGGTGCAGCCCAAATTCCGAGGCAAGCGAGTCGTGCTGGAAGGCGGCGGCATCGAGGTGAACGGGCGCGGGACATTAATGACGACGGAGGAATGGCTGCTGAGTCCCGTGCAAGTGCGGAATCCCGGGTACAGCCGCAGCGACTACGAGCAGATTTTCCGGGAAAACTTCGGGGCGAAACACGTGCTGTGGCTGGGCCGCGGGATTGCAGGGGACGACACGCACGGTCACGTGGACGATTTGGCGCGCTTCACGAGTCCCACGACGATTGTGACAGCGGTTGAAAATAACAAGTCGGACGCGAACTATGAGCCGCTGCAGGAAAACCTTGCGCGGTTGCGCGAGATGCGCGACCAGGATGGCCAGCCGTTCCGCGTGGTGAGGTTGCCGCTGCCCGCGCCGGTGTGGTTCGACGGCCAGCGGCTGCCAGCGAGCTATTCAAATTTCTATATCGCAAACGGACTGATTTTGGTCCCAACTTTCAACGATCCGAATGACCGCGTCGCGCTCAACATTCTAGCGGAATTGTTTCCGGACCGATGGGTTGTGGGGATCGCGGCGCAGGACCTGGTGCTGGGGCTGGGGACACTCCATTGCATGACGCAACAGCAGCCGGCCAGAGGCTGAGAGCCGTGCGAATTAACTCCGCGTGGGCCAGCATGCGAGAATCATGAGGAAACGAGAATAGAGATGAGAATCGCCATGGCATGCGACCACGCGGGATTCGAGTTGAAGACTGCGCTCCTGCCGATTGTCGCGGGTCTCGGCCACCAGACGATTGATCTGGGCACGGGCGATACCACGCCCGTGGATTATCCAGACTACGCGGAAGCGGTTGCCCTGGCGGTCCGCGATGGACGCGCGGAGCGCGGGATCATGATTTGCGGGAGCGGAGTGGGCGCGGCGATTGCCGCGAACAAGCTGCCGGGCATTCGCGCCTGCGTGTGCCACGACACTTACTCCGCGCATCAGGGCGTGGAGCACGATCAAATGAACGTATTGGTGCTCGGCGCGCGGATTATCGGGATTGCGCTGGCGAGAGAGATTGTCAGTGCCTATCTTGCGGCGGAGTTCACCGGAGAAGAGCGGCACGCGCGGCGCATGGCGAAGATCCGCGCGTTGGAAGAAAAATACATGGGGACAAAACCGCCAGCGAAAGGGGCGGGAAAGTGAATTCCTCGCCATTGCCGCGCCCATTGTTTGGGCTGAGCGCGAACCTGCCGAAGGATTTGGCGAATGACGTGGCCGCAATCCTCGCCGATTGGACCAAGAACGACAAAGTGCGCCGGCTATGGGAGAAGGACGCGACGCTGTGGACCGGCGCGGACGAGGGGCAATGGCTTGGGTGGCTCGGGATTGTGGAACAGCAAGTTGCCCAGCCAGAAAAGTTCAGCAAGATAGCCGCGGACGTACGTGCCGCGGGATTCACTCACGCGCTCCTGCTCGGCATGGGCGGGTCGAGTTTGTGTGTTGAAGTGATGAAGCTGACCTTCGGGCGCGTCGCGGGGTTCCCGGAAATGTTCGTGCTCGATTCCACCGATCCGGCGCAGGTGCGGGCCTGCGAAAAGAAACTGGATTTGGCGAAAACACTGTTTATCGTGTCCAGTAAGTCCGGCACGACGCTCGAGCCGAACATCTTCCAGCAATATTTCTACGGGCGCGCCAAAGAGGTTCTAGGCGCGGAGGCCGCGGGGAAACATTTCATGGCCATCACCGATCCGGGCTCGCAACTTGAGAAAACGGCGAAGGCAGAGGGGTTTCGGCATATCGCGCACGGCGTGCCGAGTATTGGCGGCCGGTATTCGGCGCTCTCTGATTTCGGAATGGTGCCCGCGGCCATTCAGGGGCTGGATGTGGCACGCTTCCTAACGCGCACGATGGAGATGGTGCGGACGTTCGGAGCTTCCAAGATACCTGACCAAAATCCGGGGGTCCGGTTGGGCGCGATTTTGGGGGCCGCCGCGTTGCAAGGGCGGGACAAGATTACGTTGATCGTTTCGCCCGGGATTGCCGATTTGGGCGCGTGGCTGGAGCAGTTGCTGGCGGAGTCCTCGGGCAAGCAGGGAAAGGGGCTGATCCCCGTGGACCGCGAGACACTGGCATCGCCTGTGGCGTACGGCAACGATCGATTGTTCATCTATGTCCGACTTCACTCGGCTCCAGACGACAAGCAGGATGCCGCGGTGGAAGCGCTCGAGCTGGCCGGGCATCCCGTGGTGATGATCGAGGTCGCGGATATTCATGATCTGGGACAGGAATTTTTTCGGTGGGAGATTGCGACCGCTGTGGCCTGCTCCATCCTGGGGGTGAACGCGTTCGACCAGCCGGACGTGGAAGCAAGCAAGATCGAGACGCGCAAGCTCACCGGGGAATATGAGAAGACGGGCTCCCTGCCAAGTGAACGCCCCATTTATGAGGGGAGCAGGGAAGAAGGCGGCGTGCTTTTGTTTGCCGACGAGAAAAATGCGAAGGATCTGGCGCAGGCGATGGGGGACAGTGCATCGCTCGTGAATTATTTGCGCGCGCATTTGTCGCGGCTGGGGCGGGGGGACTATTTTGCGCTGCTCGCCTACCTGGAAATGAATGCAGCGCATGAAAAGCAATTGCAAGCAATCCGCCATGCCGCGCGCGACGCAAAGCGCGTCGCGACGTGCGCCGGATTCGGCCCGCGCTTCCTCCATTCCACGGGACAGGCCTACAAGGGCGGGCCGAACAGCGGAGTGTTCCTTCAAATCACCTGCGACGACGCGGCGGACGTGGCCATTCCCGGGCAGAAATATACTTTCGGCATCGTCAAGGCCGCGCAAGCGCGCGGGGATTTTGCTGTGCTCGCCGAGCGGGGGCGGCGCGCGTTACGCGTGCATCTGGGCGCGAATGTTGAAGCGGGGCTGGCCATGCTGGGAGCAGCAGTGCGCGAGGCGCTGCGCCAGGTGACTGGGAATCGGAATTCATGACTGAAGATGGTTGAAGAAGGAGTGCGAGCGATGCAAATCGGAATGGTCGGATTGGGGCGCATGGGCGCCAACATGACCCGGCGGCTGATGCGCGGCGGCCACAAGTGCGTGGTGACGGACCTCGACGCCAAGAATGTGAAGCAACTGGCCGAGGAGGGCGCCAGCGGGGCGGCCTCGCTCGAAGAATTTGTTGCGAAGCTCGCCGCGCCGCGGGTTGCGTGGGTGATGGTGCCCGCGGGTGAGGCGACAGAGAAGACTGTGACTGCTTTGGGCGAGCGCATGCAGCGCGGAGACACGATTGTTGACGGAGGCAATTCGTATTTTAAGGACGATGTGCGGCGCGCGAAAGCGCTTGAGCCGAAGGGCATCTCGTATGTTGATGTGGGCACGAGCGGCGGCGTGTGGGGGCTGGAGCGCGGCTACTGCATGATGATTGGCGGGCCGGCGAAAACGGCGGAATCGCTCGATCCGATTTTCCGGACGCTGGCCCCGGGGCGAGGGACAATTCCGCGCACTCCGGGGCGGGAGAAAACGGGCGGCACGGCGGAAGAAGGATACGTTTATTGCGGGCCATCGGGCTCCGGCCACTTCGTGAAGATGATTCACAACGGAATTGAGTACGGCATGATGCAGGCGTACGCGGAAGGGTTCGACATTTTGCGGAACGCGGGGTCAGAGGCGCTGCCGGCGGAAATCCGTTACAACTTGAAACTCGAAGAGGTGGCGGAAGTGTGGCGGCGCGGGAGCGTGGTGAGTTCATGGCTGCTCGATTTGACCGCCGCGGCGCTGGCGGAGAACCCGTCGCTCTCGAACTACACCGGCGACGTTGCAGATTCCGGCGAGGGACGGTGGGCGATCCAGGCGGCGATGGAAGAAGCAGTGCCCTGCGAGGTGATTTCGGCGGCGTTGTTCACGCGATTCCGTTCGCGCCAGACACACACATTTGCTGAAAAAGTATTGAGCGCCATGCGCAACAAGTTCGGCGGGCACACCGAGCGCGCCGCGGGGAAATAAGTTGGACGCCGCAAACACAACAGATCCGGTGAAACAGACGGGCAAACCATCCGCGGCGTCACCGCATAGCCCGTGTATTTTGGTGGTGTTCGGCGCGAGCGGGGACCTCGCCAAGCGCAAATTGTTGCCGGCTCTCTACAACCTGGCGGCGAGCGGCTTGCTGCCATCCGCGTTCGCCGTTGTGGGTCTGGGGCGAAGGACCTTCGGGCACGAGGAATATCGGAAATACATTTCCGACGCGCTGCAGGAATATATGCCCCAGGGAATCGACACCCGCGTGCGCGACTGGCTGCTGGAGAGGATTTATTTTCACGCGGGGGATTTCAACAAGCCGGCCACGTTCGGGATGCTCAAGGAATCGCTGGGGAAGGTGGACAAGGATCGCGGCACCGGCGGCAACTATCTTTTCTACATGGCCACGGCGCCGGAATTCTTCGGAGAGGTGGCGAGCCAGCTGCAAGCGTCGGGGTTGACGCAGGAGACGGGGAAGCAGTGGCGGCGAATCGTGGTGGAAAAGCCGTTCGGGCACGACCTGGGGTCCGCGAAGGCATTGAACCAGGACTTGCTCCAGATCTTTCAGGAAAAACAGATCTACCGGATTGACCATTACCTGGGAAAAGAAACGGTCCAAAACATTCTGGCCTTCCGCTTCGGAAACGGAATCTTTGAGCCCATCTGGAACCGCCGTTACATTGATCACGTGCAGATCACGGTGGCGGAATCCG
>JBGOTC010000187.1:0-6539 GCA_041476305.1 Terriglobia bacterium | reverse complement strand
GAGGGGACCTATCCGCTGCCAGAGGCGCAACTGGACCGCTTCCTCTTGAAAATACGAATCGACTATCCGGGAGCAGCGGAAGAAGCGGATATCCTCCGCCATTATCAGGACGGATTCGATCCCCGAGCGCTGGACAAGCTGGGGATCGAGGCTTTGCCGGAAGGCTGGTTGACCGCGGCTCGGGCCGAGGTGGCAGCCACGCGAGTGGAGCCCGCGCTCTTTCAATATGTCACGACGATTGTTCGACGGTCGCGGGATTGGCCTGCCTTAAGCCTCGGCGCCAGCCCCCGCGCCGCGGTGAACTTGCTGATCGCCTCCAAAGCCGCCGCCTGTCTGGAGGGGCGGGACTTTCTGATTCCCGACGACGTCAAGGCGGTTGCGGCGGCGGTATTGCGCCACAGGTTGCTGCTGAAGCCCGAAGCGGACCTGGAAGGAATGACGGCCGATCAGGTGGTCGTGGAACTGTTGGCGGCAGTCGAAGTACCGAAGTAAACGCGAGGGCGAATCAGAATGTCAGCCACGGCGACGGTTCCGACAGCTCCAACGAGTGCGCGTCTTTCCGCGCCGGGCCGGCTTGTCCCTTCCAATATTTCAGCAAACGCGGTTCGGAGACCGGGCGTACCGGTCGGGTTCGGGCCGCGATTCTTCGTGTTGTTCCTGCTGGGACTGGCATGGCTTGCACCGGCTTGGTGGGAGCCGCGCTTCATTTACGCAATGCTTGCCTGGGACGTATTTGTATTTTGCGTTTGGGCGTGGGACGCAGCGCGGCTGCCGAGCGCGGGGCAGCTGAGGGTGACGCGTGCATGGAACGCGCCGGCGGCCTTCGAGACGGGGAGCAGCATCTCGCTCGAAGTGCAGAACGCCGGGAGGTGCACGGTCTATGCGCGCCTGGTGGATGATACTCCGCGACAATTTCGCACTGAGCCACCGGACATCGAGGTCAGTGCAGCGCCGAGAAGAGATGGGCGCGGCGTATATCCGATACTCCCGAAGGAACGCGGGGACGCGCTTTTTGGGAGAGTTTATTTGCGGTGTCAGAGTGTGCTGCGCGTGGCAGAGCGATGGAGTTCCGCGGAACTGGCTCAGAAAATCCGCGTTTATCCCAATCTCGAGCAGGCGCAGCGCGCGGCACTCTATCTGATTCGCAGCCGGCAGGTGCAGATGGAGCGGCGGCTTCGGCGACAGCGCGGACGCGGGCGCGAATTTGAAAGCCTGCGCGAGTACCGCCCGGGGGATGAGTACCGCGACGTTTGCTGGACGGCGACGGCGCGGCGCGGCCATCTGGTCACGAAGGTCAATCAGGTCGAGCGAAGCCAGACGGTGTGGATCGTGCTCGATGCGGGGCGATTGCTTCGCGCCCGGGTGGATGGGCCGAGCAAGCTGGACTATGCGGTGAACGCCGCACTGAGTCTGGCGCATGTCGCACTGCTCTCCGGTGACAACGTCGGTCTTCTTGCTTACGGGCGCCGCATCCAACAGCGGTTGCCGCCGGGACGCGGGGCGGCGCACTTGCGGCTGTTGGTGGAAGAGCTTGCGCTGGTCCATTCGGAATGGAATGAAGCTGACCACATGCTCGCCACGGACACACTGTTCGCCGCGCAAAAGAGGCGCAGCCTGGTGGTCTGGCTCACTGATCTCGCGGAGACGCCGACGACGCCGGATGTCATCGAAGGCGCGATGCAAGTCTCGAAGCGCCATCTCGTATTGTTCGGAGTCATCAGTCAGCCCGAATTGAATGTGCTTGGCCGCACGGTGCCGGTCACGGTGAAAGACATGTATGAGCACGCCGCGGCGATAGAAATGATTCACCGGCGCGAACTGCTACTCCGGCGGCTGCGACAACAGGGAATCCTGGCACTGGAATTGAAACCGGGGATGCTCGCTACGGGAGTGATCAATCGCTATCTGGACGTGAAGGAACGTAGTTTGCTGTAGAGGGGAGTTGCAATTAAGGTTGCGAGTCTCTCAGTCCCCAGGCCAACTTCTGAGTACCAACACCGCGCATTCTTTACATCGGCATGGAAAGAAATGCAGCAATTTTGAGCGCGATATGAAATCGGACTCTGCAAGGCCCCGTAACTACAACACTTAAATATTCGATTGGTTTGGCCCATTAAACGCTCCACCCCTACGCCCTGTCCTTTCCTTGTACGGTCGCATTAAAGTAAAACTTAAGATTGTGTGAATTCCTTTCAGGGGCCAGCGGATGGGCGTACTCAATCGAGTTCAACGCAATCCTGTGGGAGCGATTCTTGATCCGGCGCTCCCGAGGGAAAGCGTGGAAAGGACAATGATGCCTGCGACAATTCTCCTCGTGGATGCTGATCTCATCGACCGTGCTGACTGGCAGGCGCTACTTCAATTCCATGGATACAAGGTTTTCACTGTAGGGAACGGGAAAGCCGCACTCGAAGAATGCCCGCGGATCCAACCCGACCTGGTACTGCTGGATATCGGTTTGCAGGATATTCCCGGGTTTGAAGTCTTTCGGCGTTTGCAGGAAGACCCGCGGAATGTTCAAACACCGATAGTTCTGGTGGGACCACATTCATACGCCAGTGCCACGCAGGAGCATGGAGCAACGGGCAGAGGGGAATCCTGGACGCACTCAGGTTCAAGGTCGGAAGCACTCAGCCGCGTTCAATCCATTCTGAGATCCAAGTCCGGCATGAGCGAGCAGGGTGAAGCGGTGATTCTCACCCTGGCAAAGGCGATCGAAGCAAGGGATCAATCCACCAACGGCCATTCCGAACGCATCTCAGATCATGCGATACGATTGGGAAGAAAACTTGGATTGCCGGGGGAAGATATTGAAGCGCTGCGAATCGGCGGGCTGGTCCATGATATCGGAAAAGTGGGCGTCCCGGATTCAATCCTCTTGAAGCCGGGCGCGTTGAATTCCCACGAAATCCGTGTCATGCAGGTGCACCCATTGATCGGGGAAGAGATTTGCGCGCCGTTGAAATGTCTGCGCAGAGTCCTGCCGATCATCCGGCACCATCATGAGCGCATGGACGGCAGCGGATACCCCGATCAACTGAGGGGGGAAGAAATCCCGCTCAACGCGCGCATCATCAATTTGGTGGACATCTATGATTCTCTGACGACCGACCGGCCGTACCGGAAGGCTCTCTCGGCGCAGCGGGCGAAGGAGATCCTATCGGAGGAGGCGAGGCGAGGCTGGCGGGATATCTACTTGTTGGAGCGGTTCGCAGCACTGTTGGATGAGATTGAAGAACCTAACGACCCGGCATTCCGGCCGGAGACAGCGCGATGGGCGGATTGAGGGGGTTACTTTGGGCGTAGCGCCGGCAGCAGGTCTCTCTTGCGGCCCGCCAGAGTCAGGTAAACAACAAAGAGAGTGAACAACGCGGCGGCAAAGGTGTATTTCAAAAGCGGCGGAAGATGAGTCGGCGAAAGGAATGCCTCAATAATTCCCGCGATGACAAGCGTGGGGATGACGCCCAGCAAGAGGCGCATGCTCCTGCCGCCGGCGCGTGAAATGGAATCGCGCCTCGGCAAGAGTCCGGGGAAGAGCAGTCCATGCGCCAGCAACAGCCCCGCGCCGCCGGAAATAAAAATCGCCGGCAGCTCGAGCACTCCGTGTGGCGCAACAAAGCTCCATAACATGTTGGACATGTTCGCTTCATAGCATGCAGTACCGACAACCCCCAGAAGCAATCCGTTGATCAGCAGGAGAAGTATAGTTTCGAGCCCCGCCACCAGCCCTCCCGCATAAACGATAAAACAAACCATGATGTTGTTGGTCATGATCGCGCTGGAGGCGAGCGGCTTGACGGTCAAGACGGAGTCCGTCCACATCTTGTGATGTTGGATGGTCTCGACCATGCTTGGTCCGAGAAAGAAGCGCTCGAAACCGGCATCGCGCAGGGTGAGAAAGGTTCCGGCGATGGCGGCGAAGAGAGTGAGAAAAAACGCGGCCAGGGTATAGCTGAATGTCTCGCGGAAAATGCGCGGGAAATCGCGGCGATAAAAGGCGATAATCCCCCAGCCGGACCGCTTGCGGCCGGCGTAAAGCAAGTTATGCGCGCGGCCGAGAAGCTGATTGAGGCCCCGGGCGAGACCCTGTTCCAAGGGATCTTCACGGACGGCTGCAAGGTCCGAAGCAGCCTGACGGTATAATAGGCCGAGTTCCTGCAGTTGTTTATGAGAGAGTACGCGGACGCCCCTGCGCCCGGCGTGCTCGACGATTCCCGTGAGTCGCTCCCAGTAAGGGCGGCGCTTGGCAAGCCAGCGAGCGGAGGGCATGGATGTCTGCTCCGGATCAGAGTTCCTGGAACGACAAGCTTACCATCGAAACCCCTGAGCAGACATCGCTGGAGTATCCGCTCTCCGGCGTAGGCAGCAGGTGTCTGGCTCTATTGTTGGACATGCTGATTCAGATCGGCGTCGCGGTCTTGCTCATTGCAATTTACCTGTATGCATTGTCCCAGAGACTGGGAACCGGGGGCCATTGGATCCAGGCCATCATCTACCTGGGGTTTTTTGTGCTGGACCTGGGATACTTCGCGATTTTTGAATCCATTTGGAATGGGCAGACCCCCGGCAAGCGGTGGACTCATCTGCGCGTGATTCAGGATTCCGGGAAGCCCATCCAGGTATGGCAGGCCATCGCGCGGAACGTGATCCGGCTCCTCGACCAATTTCCAGGATTCTATCCCGTCGGACTGGTCTCCGCGCTGCTCAGCAGACAAAACAAACGGCTGGGGGATTATGTGGCGGGGACCGTGGTGGTCCATGAAAGGCCGCTGGCAAAAATTGAATTGGGTTGGACAGGCACACCGGTAACTGCTACGCCCACGGCCCCTCTGGGCACCACGCGACTGGGAGTCGAAGAAGTAAGGCTGATCGAGACATTTCTGGAGCGCCGAAGCTCGCTGGAAGATAGCGTGCGGGTGCGCATGGCGAATCAGATCGCGGCGCGGGTCACACTGCGGCTGGGCATGGACATGGAGATGCGCCGGAGCGCGGGATTGATTTACGACGAGACATTCCTGGAGGCAGTGGCGCGCGAAAGACTCGGCACCAGAACGCGCTGAAGCGCCCCCCGGCACAGGAAAAAGGTTACGCGCTCGGCCGCTGCTGGCTGAGGCGCAGCTGGGCCACCTCACCTGCCAGTTTCTCAAGTCGCGCCAGCAGTTCATTGTGCCGCGTTTCTTCCGGTGCAGGTTTCTTGGCGATGAAACAGAAGGTGCCGCCCGGTTCGATGAATGCGCGGTCCACTTCATCAATAGAGGCCAGACCCTGGCGGTGGGCGGCCGCTTCAAGTTCGGCCATGGTGATGAGGTTTTTTTGTAGAGCTTCCGGACAAACCTTGCCTTTTTCGATCAGCACGTCCGTCTTGCCCTCCACCACCTGCTCAATCCTCTGATGGCTGTATAGAAATCTCACGAAGAGATAATTGACTGCGAGAAGCGTGGCCGCGCCGATGACGCCCCCGGTGACCGAATTGTCATCACCGATAATGGAATTCTGCACGGTATTGGATAGCGTCAAAAGAACAACAAGATCGAAGGGGTTCAGCTGCGCAAGCTCGCGCTTGCCAGCGAGCCTGAGCCCCACGACCAGGAACACATAGATGATGACCGGCCGGATGATTTTCTCGAGGATCGGCAGCGCAAGGGTGAACATGTGGGACCACATCGTCGGTGGCATAGCAGGTCTCCTTCGTATGATTCAGCGAAGGGAAGTTAGCACGCGGGGCGGGTGCGGTGAAAGGGGGCATGAAAGTCGCAGGAGCCGGGAAGCGATATTCAGAAATGCATGATTCGATGACCCTTTGGAAACATAGTACTTTCGTCCAGTCGATGTTTAGGGAATACCCCCCCAGAATATGTGCAGCGGCACCCCTGCGGCCGAACCCAAAAAGTGTCCAAACACACAGATGTTCGCGAAGGTCTGTCGGCCGCCCTACGGTTTGACTCCGTAAAGCCGGGTCTAGCCCTCCCATGCGTATTTTGGACGACGGATGCCCGGCTGCGGGTGACTTCCGCGGATGGAAGCGGCCTGGAAGCGCTGGGGATCACGGCGGATGAGATTTTGAGCCAACCGCTCCTGGAACACTTGCACGGCAGGCCCTCCGAGGATCCACTTCTAGTTGCACACCGCCGTGCGTTGGCGGGCGAATCGCTCTGCTTTGAAGCCAGGCTCGGAACCTACCCGGTGGAAATGACCCTGGAGCCGCAGCGCTCGAGTGAGGGCAACGTCATTGGAGTCATCGGGATGGCGCGACTCACCCGTGATGCCTCGATGGGGAACCTGCCCATCGTTGAGGGGAGCCGCCGGTTCCAGGCTCTTGTCGAGAAGAGCACGGACATCATTGCCCTGGCGGACAAGCATGGCACCGTGCATTTCGTGAGCCAGCCAATCGAACGCATTTTAGGGATTCCGCCAGAGGAATTTGTGGGGAAATCCGGGTTTGGGCACGTCCACCATGATGACGAAGCGGCAGCACGCGAGATGTACGCCGACGTGATTTCGGAACCGGGCAGGTCACGCACCGGCGAATTCCGCGTGAT
>JBGOTC010000186.1:0-6549 GCA_041476305.1 Terriglobia bacterium | reverse complement strand
GCCTTCATGCAATATGCGCAGCGCTTCTTCCGCCCCATCCAGGACTTGAGCGAGAAATTCAACATCCTGCAAAGCGCCATGGCGGCGAGCGAGCGCATTTTCAAGCTCCTCGATGAGCCCGTGCCCGCGGAGTCGCCTGCCGGCACGCTGCAGATTCTGAATCCCCTCGGCGAAATTGAATTCCGCAACGTCTGGTTTGCTTACCGCGGCGGCGATTCGCCGACGGAAGAAGACTGGGTGCTCCGCGATGTTTCTTTCCGCGTCGCGCCGGGACAAACAGCGGCCATCGTGGGGCACACCGGAGCGGGCAAGACCACTGTCGTGCAGCTCCTCTTGCGCTTTTACGATATTCAGCGCGGCCAAATTCTGCTGGATGGCAAAGACATTCGCGAACTCGATGTGCAGGACCTGCGGCGGCAATTCGGCATTGTGCTGCAGGACCCGTTCCTCTTCACCGGCACGCTCGACTCAAACGTGCGGCTGGGAACCGAGGGCATCGACCGCTCGCGTGTGGAGAGCGCGTTGCGCGAAGTCGGTCTGGGGCCGCTCCTGGAGACGCTGGAGAAGGGCGTGGAAACAGAAATCACCGAGCGCGGCGCGACGCTCTCGGTGGGCCAACGGCAATTGGTGAGCTTCGCGCGGGCGCTGGCTCACGACCCGCGCTTCATGATCCTCGACGAAGCCACTTCGTCCGTGGACACCAAGACCGAGCAGATGATCCGTGAAGCTCTGAACCGGCTCCTGCAGGGCCGCACCGCGGTGGTCATCGCACACCGGCTCAGCACCATTCAGCACGCGGATTCCATTCTCGTCTTTCACAAGGGAAAACTGCGCGAGCAGGGATCGCATCAACAATTGCTGGCCGAGCGCGGCATCTATTACCGTCTCTACCAACTCCAATACAAGGATCAGGAGCTGCGTCTCCCGGTCCCGGGTTCGGCGGAAGCGGCGGGGGCTTCGCTTCCGGCAAGCGATTGAGATTTCACTTGGCCGTCCATTCAAGACTCCAGCGATGAGCCAGACACAAATACTCATTTCCGCCGGGGAGGCTTCGGGCGATCTGTATGCCTCGCGCCTGGCGGCGGAGCTGATGCGCAGGACCGGCGCGCACTTCTTTGGCATGGGCGGCGAGCACATGCGCGCGGCGGGCGTGGAACTGGTGGCGAATTCCGCCGACGTCACCGTCTCTGGATTCAACGAGGTGTGGGGCAAAATGGCGGTCCTGCACCGTGTGCTCTGGCGGCTGAAGCGCGAGGCGCGCGAGCGCAAACCGAAACTCGCTGTCCTGACCGACTTCCCCAGCTTCCACATCCGCGTGGCGCGCCGGATGAACTGGCAGCACATTCCCTGTGTGTGCTTTGTCGCGCCGCAGTTCTGGGCCTGGCGGCCCTGGCGCGTGAAACTGCTCCGCGAACGCTACGCGCGCGCCCTGTGCATTTTTCCATTTGAATTGGATTTCTACCGCAAGGCCGGAGTCGAAACATCCTTCATCGGCCATCCCCTCGTGGATATTGTGCGCCCCTCCCTTCCTCGGGCTGAGTTCTTCTCTCGCTTCGGCCTCGATGCCTCACAACCCCTCGTGGCTTTGCTGCCCGGTAGCCGGATGAGTGAAATACGCCACAACTTGCCCGTTATGCTGGAAGCAAGCCAACAAATCGCGCAGCGCCATGAGCGCACCCAATTCGCCCTCGCGCTGGCCGCCGGATTTACCGCAAGAATTATTTCCCCGGCTGAATCTTCGGAGGGCACGCTCATCATCCAATCGGGGGAGACGGATCAGGGTTTTCGATTGCCGGGCGGAGTTGATCTACATGTCGTGCCCGGCATGACCTACGACGTGGTTGGCGCGGCCTCGGCGGCCATCGTGGCCAGCGGCACCGCCACTGTGGAGACCGCGTTGCTCGGCACTCCCATGGTGGTGGTTTACAAAGTCGCGCGCTTCACCGAGTTGCTCTTGCGCGCTCTTGTGAAGACTCCGCATTTTGCCATGCCCAACCTCATCGCCGGGCGCCGCGTGGTGCCCGAGCTCTTCCAGCAGGATTGCACCGCTCCGCGCATCTCGGAGGAGGTCCTGCGCATCATGGATTCGCCGGAGGCGCGGCAAGAGATGCTCCAGGGCCTTGCCGAGGTTCGGGGAAAACTCGGCCCGGGTGGCGCCATCGAGCGCGCCGCGGACATCATCGCGGGCATGCTCGAATCAATTTAGCCGTGGCAACTCGAAAGCACCTCAGTGGTATCCTAGTGAGTATCGGCAGTGGAACCCCGGGCATTGGCATAGGGAAAGAGGCAACCTTGCGTCGGAAATTGTTCAATACAGCTAATTTGATCGCGCTTCTTGGAATTTCACTATTCGCATCGCCTTTCTTGCATGCGCAGGGCGCCATGCGGCCGCCCGCCGCTGTAAAGTCCGCGTTCCGCGCCACTCACTATGACGTTTCGGCGACGCTGACCCCCTCAACGCACATGATCGTCGCGCATGCGCTGGTGGAGTTCGAGGCCAGCGACGTCTCCAGCCTGGTCCTTGTCGAGTTGCACGCCAACATGAAAATCGCTTCCGTGACCCTGGCGGGCAAGCCCGTTTCGTTTGAACGCGACCAGCAGAACCCTTTGCTCTTGCGCGTCACTCTCAATGAACCCGCTGCGGACGGCCAGAAAATCACCCTGAATTTTGAATACTCCGGAATGCTTTCCAACGAGGAGAACAGTCCGGTGCCGGGGGTGCGCCTCGCGGCGATTGGGACGGATGGGATTTATCTGCTGCTCCCCTCGCGGTGGTTCCCTCTCACGGATTATCCCTCGAACCGTTACACCGCAACCTTTAAGATCCAGGTTCCCGAAGCCTTTCTCGTGGCCGGCACCGGTAGGCCCGGGCCCACGGAAACAATTTCCGATAAGGCGCCGCTCCCTTCGGTGATCAGGCCCGGCGCGCCTCCCCCGGCCCCCACGGCGCAAAAGGCCTATTCATTCCGCGATGACAAGGCGGAAGCCAGCGGGTCATTCGTTGCCGCGCCATACCAAATGACGCCCGTCAGCGTCGCGGGGATCAAGATCTCAGTGTTCACCTTCCCCGGTTCCACGCAAACCGCGCAGCTGTATGGGCAGGATGCCGCAAGAATCATCACCACTTTCTCGGAGGAATTTGGCGCGCTGCCCGACCCCGGTTTGACCATCGCGGAGATCCCGGACCTCAGCGTCTCGGGGTTCGCCGGACCGGGCCTGGCCCTCGTCAGCCAGCGGCAGTGGGATCCGCGCGGAAATACGCGCCTGCTCTCCCGGCTCGTCGGCGCGCAATGGTTCGGCAATGCCGTGATGCCCGCGAGCGCGTCCGATGTCTGGGTGACCGACGGACTGGCGCGCTATTGTGAAGCGATATACGCGGGGCAGGAAACCAACAAAGAAGCAATGAACCGCGCAGTGGAGGAATTTACCGTTGGCGCGTTGATGTACGAGGGTGCCGCGCCCATCTCGCAGGCCGATTCTTTGAGGCCCTTCACCAGTCAGTACCTTTCCATTGTCCAGGACAAGGGCGCCGCTGTATTTCACATGCTGCGCTCCATCGAGGGCGATGAAATGTTCCGCTCGCTATTGCAGGCCTTCTACTCCCGGTTTGCCGGCAGAAACGCGCGCATCTGGGATTTCGAGGCCCTGGCGCAGCAATACATGGACCTGAAGAGCCAGGGGAAGGCCGCGCCCGCTCCGGTGAAGATCTCCCCAAATGTTCCGCCGCCGGCGCCGCCACCGAGCACGCACATCCTCACGCCATTTTTCGCGCAGTGGCTCAGCTCCACAGGCGTGCCGGAATTCGTGCCTGATTTTGTGGTCTACCGCACACCCAAGGGGTTTCAGGTCGTCGGCAAAATAACGCAGAGCCTGGATACCTTGAGCATGCCGCTGGAAGTCAGGGTGGAAACGGAAGGCGACCCGGAAGCAAGAACCATCCAGGTGGTGGGCACGGAAACGCCTTTCTCCATTGATACCTTTGGCCGCCCGAAACCGCTGGGGCTGATCCTGGACCCCAATGACCACGTGTTGAAATCCAGTCCCAACCTGCGCATCCGCGCCATCATCGCGCGCGGCGAAGCGCAGGCCGAGCAGGGCCGCTACCTGCAGGCCATCGAGGAATACCAGCGCGCGCTGGACGTGCAGAAGGGCAACGCCCTCGCGCAGTTCCGTATGGGCGAAGCGTTTTTCTACCAAAAAAACTACACCGCTGCGGCCAATTCTTTCCGCGGCGCCATTGGCGGCGAAACGGACCTGAGCACCAAGTGGGTCTCCACCTGGTCGCATATCTACATGGGAATGATTTACGACATCACCGGCCAGCGCGAGCGCGCGGTGAATGAATACCGCCTGGCGATTCAAACGAAGGACAAGACCGGCGGGGCGCAGGAAACAGCGCAAAAGTACCTCGCCACTCCCTATAAGGATAATCAGTAGAGCTTCGCCTGCGTTAGAGCGTCTGGAGTCCGGCCAATCTAGCGCCCGGAACTCCCTTCTGCTGGATGAACACCTGAAAAGTCTCACCCATTCCCTCGGGATGAAGCAGAGTTGAAAGATTCAGTTGCGCGCGCAGGCGCTCGGTTTCCGTCATGCCAACATCATAAAGGTCCGCAAATTCGTTTCCCCGGCCGAGAGATAAGAGAAACCGGCTCTGGGGAACAATGCCAAGTGGTTCCAGCCCCGCTTCACGTCCCCACAATCCAAGCGCCGTGAAATTTACATGGGATGTGAGATCCTGCTCCCCCGGCGAATCATAGAAATCCTCGTTCACCTTGTGATTCTTGTAGGCGAGCAAAGTCCCTCGCATGCGCCGTTCGCTGTATAGCTCGCGTGCGTCATAGCCATAATCCACGGTTAGAACAAATCCCTGGCCGAGTGAACTGCCGGCCTCCGCGATCCACCTGCATGCTTCGACACCTGCTTCGGCCATTTGACCTTCCGCCAGCTTGACTCCCTGCCGCGCAAAATACTCTGCGATTGCGCGCGTAGATAGCGGGCGCATTTCTTCCACAAGCCGGCCATCGGCAACTCCAACAAACACTTCTTGTAATTCATCGCCTCGGCAAATCACCCGGTGCACCGGAAGAGCATCAAACAATTCATTTGAAAATATACAGCCCTGCGGAATTTTCCCGGGCAGCCCGTCAGTCGATTCAAGGTGGCCGTCCGCAATGTGCCTGCGCAAGGACTTTGCTTGTTCCGTCAGCCGGCCGGGGGAGCGCTCCACGGCGACGTATCGAAGCGACTCGTAAAACTCTGGGAGTTGTGCGGCGGAAAAATCGAGCATATGGCTCGCCAGCCGTCCCACGCCCGCGCCGCCCTCCACCGCCCAGAACTGCGCAGGCCGATCCAGCAGTCGCCACATCTCCTCCAATTGACGCGCGAGAAGCCGGCCAAATATCGGGTGGACATCCACGCTGGTGTAATAGTCGCCAAAGCGAGTTTGATCCGGCTTACTGTAGTAGCCCCGCTCCGGCTCGTACAGGCACCATTCCATGTAGTCCGCGAAGGTCATCGGTCCGCTGGACGCGATGAATTCCACAAGATCCCTTGATAACGGAACCTGCGGCGCCGGGGCTGGCGAACTCATGCGTCCTCGCGTTGGGGATTGCGTGTGAACATCTCGATCACGTAGTCATGCAGGCAGTTATAGAGCTGGCTCTGGAAACTCCAGGGAAATTGTGCGTTTTCAATTTCGCGCGGGCGCAGCAGGAAAACGTAGCGGTGCACTTCGGCGTTCACCGGCTTGAAGTGGATTTCGACTTCCACGCCCTCTGCCGCGGGCCGTGCCTCAAAGTCAAACAACGGGTGCTCGTACCGCGCAATTTCGCGTTGCACTTTTTCAGTGAGGGACTCCACGAATGGTCAACCGTTCCCGGCCGCGCCGGCTCTACTGCCCGCTTCGGCTTCAAGCGTGTGGAGAGCCTCTTCAAATACACCGAGTGCGGCCTCATCGTAGAGCACGAAATCAATGCGCTCGAGCGAAGTCTTCCCGCCGAGAGATTTCTGCACTTCGCGCAACATGATTTCCGCGCATTCGCGCAGGGGAAATCCGGCAATCCCCGTTCCCACTGCGGGGAACGCGATGCTCTTCAAGCCGTTTTCGGATGCGATGCGCAGCGAATGCGCCGTCGCGCTTTGCAAGGCGTGCGCGGAGGTGCTCCCGCCGAGTTGCATGCTCGCCGCGTGGATCACGTGCCGCGCGCGCAAGTTCCCCGCCCCCGTAATCGCCGCGCCGCCCACAGGTATGGAGCCCACGGCATCGCATTCCTGTTGGATACTGGGCCCGCCCTTGCGCCGGATCGCTCCGGCGACGCCTCCCCCCAATTGCAGGTCATTGTTCGCCGCGTTCACGATCGCGTCGGCGTTGCTCTCCGTCAGGTCGCCGACCATCAAGTGGATTCTTGAAAACAGTGTGGACATCGCTTTGCCCCTGTCACTTCGCGGGCGGGTAATCGAAAACGCCGCGGCCGGACTTGCGTCCCAGCCGGCCTGCTTTGACGTATTGACGCAACAGCGGGGCGGGGCGAAATTTTTCGCCGAGCGTCT
>JBGOTC010000185.1:0-6591 GCA_041476305.1 Terriglobia bacterium | reverse complement strand
CCACGGTCGCAGTTTGCGCGGGGTAGTCCCCGATGCCCGGATGTGGAAACTCAAATTTTACGGACTTCGCTCCCGCGGCGATGGCGGGCTTGCCATTCGCCGTACGCGGAAAGGTCATATCAAATTCCGTGGACTCCCCTTTCGGCGGAGCGAATGTCAGCGGAGCCAGCGGGGTTCCGCCATCCACGATGAGATAGACGCCCTCCGGCACGGTACCCGGCGGCAGGCTGCTCCAGTATTTGGTCAACAGTTGGGCGAACCGCAGGTTCCGGGTGTCGAACATGGCGTGGACTTCGATCACATCATCGCTTCCCTTCATGAGTTGGTCCATCTTGGCATCGAACGCCTGTTTATCGGCTTCACTCATCTTGTCGTATTTTTGTTGAAGCTGCTTTTCACGAATCAGCGCCTGTCGAATGGGCATGGAAGATCGGAACTGAATGTAATAGGTGATGGCGTTACCCTCCGCTCCCATGGTGTCCATGGCGGACGAACGCCCGGCCCCCCCGGAAGCCGACACGCTACCCACGGAACCAGTGACTGACGGCAAGTGGCCGCTGCTGTTGTTTAATTCCAGTTTCCACTTTTTCGCCCAAGGTGAATCGTGAGTCATCTTCTCAATGTCGCCCTTCGACCATTCTTTCCATGGCTTCTTGGTCCAAAAATCATCGGCCCGAGCAGCGAGCACAGCGAATGTGAATATGGCAATTGTCACGGCAGTGAGTTTTCTCATCTTTTGCGCCTCCCCTATGACCTAACAACCCATATGTCGGCGAAAATACTCTGGCGGTACTCCGGAGTCAATGCCCTCTTTGGGCAAGAGCCAAGGCCCGGGAGTAATGGACCCCGGGGCTCGGAAGCCCCGGATACCTACTTGATCTTGTAATGGGAGAAATCGAAAGAAGGTTTGGGGTACTTCATGTGAAAGCCTTCCAGCGTCTGCGCAATGATTCGTGAAATGGCAAGGTTGCGTAACCACTTGTGGTCCGCTGGAACGATGTACCAGGGCGTCTGATCGGTGGAACACCGCGAGAGCGCCTCATCGTAGGCGCGGACATAGTCATCCCAGAACTTCCGCTCCCCGAAATCATTGGGGGCCAGTTTCCACTGGTGCTGGGGATCCTTCAACCGCTCCTGGAGTCTTTTCTTCTGCTCGTCCTTGCTGATGTGCAGGAAGAATTTCAAGACGGTAATGTTATTTTCCGCCAGGAGTTCCTCAAACATGTTGATTTGATCGAATCGCTTTCTCCATACCTTTTCGGGAACAAGTTGGTGCACGCGGACCACCAACACATCCTCATAGTAAGAGCGGTTGAAAATCCCTATTTCACCGCGCTGCGGGACCGCGAGGTGCGCGCGCCACAGAAAATCATGTTCGGATTCCTCGTGTGAGGGAACTTTGAAGGAAGTGACGCGGCATCCCTGCGGGTTTACGCCGGACATGACATGGCGGATGGTGCCGTCTTTCCCCGCGGCGTCCATGCCTTGCAGGATGATGAGCAACGCACGCTTGTTCTCCGCGTAGAGGAGGGCCTGGAGCGCGTCCATTCGCGCCACGGCCTTTTCCGTCAGGCGCCTCGTTTCGTCATCCTTGGCGTAGCCAAACGTTTCGCCCGGGTCGCAGTGCTTCAGCCGGACTCGCTTGCCGGGAGAGACCTTCAGCTTCTTGGCAAAATCCATTGCCGCCCTTTGCTTTAAGCGATGCCCCTAATGAGGCGCGCCGGATGAGTTCCAACCCGGACCGCGCAGCGGGACTCCCGCCTTCACGCCGGTCAACCGCCCTTGTTCAAACTCGACCTGACCATTGACCAGGACATATGCCACGCCCTCGGAAAGCTGCCCCGGCTGCGTGTATGTCGCGTGGTCAATAATCTTCCCGGGGTCGAAGATGGTGATATCCGCAAAATACCCGGTCTTGAGCATGCCGCGATCGGTGAGGCGCATCCTCTGGGCAGGGAGCGATGTGATTTTCCGGACAGCCTGTGCAAGCGACACCAGGTGAAGGTCACGGGAATAATGACCGAGGAACCGAGGCATCGAGCCCCAGGTCCGCGGGTGGTCATGCGCTCCAAAGAGTGGCCCATCCAATGACTCCTCATTGGCATCGAGTCCAATGCTGGTCCATTCCTGCTTGAGCCCGGTCTGTAAATCCGGTTCACTCGCGATGAAGTAAAGCGCACCGGTCTGCAGGTTGTCTTCAATGACAAAGTCCATCAGCGCATCCAAGGGCGGCTGATGCCGCGTAGCCGCCATCTCCGCTACGGTCTTTCCTTCAAATTGCTTCAGCTCCTGCTTGAAGACGGAAGCGATCATCACGCCGCCTGCGCCGCCGCTGGCGAGATAGAGGTTTTCCCACTCCGCGTGAGTGGCCGCCATTTCCAATCGGATGCGGCGGCGGACCGCGGGATCGCGGAGCCGCTCGAGCATTTTCGCCGGCCCGCCGTCGGCCACCCAGGGCGGCAAGGAAGAGGAAAGCGCCGTGGCTCCCGCGAGGTAGGGGTACATGTTGGCGGCGATGTCCACGCCGGACTGGCGCGCGTCTTCAATCTTCTTGACCACCAGCGGCATCTGGCCCCAGCGCTCCTTGCCAACAACTTTCAGGTGAAAAATCTCCACCGGCAGAGCGCCTTCGCGGCCGATGCGAATGGCCTCATCCATTGCCGCCATTTCGGTGCGCCCTTCGCTACGCATGTGAGAAGCGTAGTTTCCGCCATAGCGCCCGGCGACCCTGGCGAGTTCGATGAGCTCGCTTGTTTTAGCATAATGCCCCGGCGGGTAGATGAGCGCCGTGGAAAGGCCCATCGCTCCTTGAAGCATCGCCTGCTCAACGAGGGACTTCATCTCCGCAAGCTCGCCGGCAGTGGGCGCGCGGTCCACATCTCCCAAAACTGCTTCGCGCACCTGTGCGGCGCCAACATAAGTCCCGATGTTGATGGGAGTGCCGGTCTTCTCGAGGCGCCGGAAATACCCTTCAAGGTCCGTCCAATCGATGGTGAGGCGGTAGTGGTCGAGGAATGGCTTTAACGGCTTGAGGGTGCGCTCATTTTGGGGCGCAATACTCCCCCCCTCTCCGGTGATCTCCGTGGTAATCCCCTGGGAAAGTTTGCTCAATGCGCGATTGTCAATCAGAAGCGAAGCCTCGGACTGGCCCAGCATGTCAATAAACCCAGGAGCGACGATCAAGCCAGTGGCGTCAATCACGCGGCGAGCGCGGGCTCCCGGCAGCCTTCCAATTGCAGCGATGCGGTTCCCCCGAATGGCGATATCGCCTGCGAACCAGGGGTTTCCACTGCCATCCAGGATGCGACCGTTGCGGATCAGGACGTCAAATTCAGCTTCCCCGCTCTGAGCCGCCAATACAGTGTTCAGCGAGAACCCGCCGGAACCCGGCGAGCGCACAATCACAGTGAAGCATGAGCAAGCTGCCGCCAGGACGGCAAGTCTCAGGATCGCCTTCGAGAAAATAGTGTGTTTTGCGTTCATGGGATTTGCCCGCCCTCATCCCTTGTGGGCCTTTCCAAGCCCAACCTAGGGTCAAAGAATCGTCAAGCCGTTTTACTTGGGCCGTAGCGGCAAGTCAACAACTCCAGGTTTCTGGCCGGGTGATAGGAAGGAAATTGTTTTCCGTTTCTCTCGCCTGTCCCAAGACTGTCCGAGAGTCCAGTAGTTTCCCCCCGCTTAATGGGCATAACCTGAAATCAACTACGGGGTGAGCCATCCGGGAAGAATTTCCGCGGAAGCCGCTCCGAATCCTTCGGCCTTCTTGGGAGGCACGATGCTCGACACGGAAGCCTTTGCCGAATTTCGCAAGGCGCTTGGTTCCCTGCGTGATGGTCATCCTAGACTGCGCTACCTCATATCCAGCGCGCCAGCCAACTCGAAGAACAAAATCCATTCTACAAATCCTACCTCGGCGTGACTCTGGCGCGCGCGGAACGCAAATGGGCGGAAGCGGAGGATCTCTGCGACAATGCCCTGCGCGTGAAGCGCGACCAGCCGCAGCTCTATCTCAACCTCGCGGAGGTCTATGTGGCCGCGGGGCGCCGCCAGGACGCGGTGGAAACGCTCCTGATGGGCGCGCGATACGCGCAGCGGGACGCGCGCATCCATCGAATGCTCAGCCAACTTTCGAACCGGCGCGCACCTGTATTGCGCTTCCTGCACCGAACACACTTCCTGAACCGGCGTCTGGGGATGTGGCGACATCGCGCGCTGCAAGTTTTGCAGGGCGAGACTGCCACTTCGTGAACCGCAAACCGAAACGAGAAACTGATCTAAGAGCTGCTGGCCAGGCGGGGAGTCCTGGAACCCGACTCCACTCCCGGGTCCAAGGATCGCCCCGCCAGCCGGCTTCATGAGACCCCGAGCGCGACTCCCCAGCGCGCATTGACTTGCCGGATTCCTCCCCCTAAGATGTCTCGCAAATGGCGCAAGAGAAATCCTTCGTTGGCCGCGCGTTTACGCACTACCGCGTGTTGGAAGAGATCGGCGGCGGCGGGATGGGCGTGGTTTACAAGGCGGAGGACACCAAACTGCGCAGAAACGTGGCGCTGAAATTCCTGCCCCTGGACGTCGCCGCCGATCATCAAGCGATCGAGCGATTTCAGCGGGAAGCGCAAGCAGCCTCGGCCCTGAATCACCCCAACATTTGCACCATCTATGACATTGATGAAGTGGATGGGCAGCCGTTTATCGCGATGGAGTTGCTGAAGGGGCGGACTCTGAAAGATGCCCTGGGCGCAGGACCCATGGACCTGGAGCGGCTGCTGGAGATCGGGATCCAGGTCTCCGACGCACTGGATGCCGCGCACAGCGAGGGCATTGTCCATCGAGACATCAAGCCGGCAAATAACTTTGTGACCGAGCGAGGACAGGCAAAGATTCTGGATTTTGGCCTGGCGAAACTCGTGCCGCGTGCTGCCGGAAAGACCGCGGTCACAAGTGCAGCGACGATTGTCGAGGACGCAAACCTGACCAGCCCCGGAACCGCGGTCGGGACTGTGGCTTACATGTCTCCCGAACAGACGCTCGGGAAGGAACTCGATGCGCGCACGGACATTTTTTCTTTCGGGGTCGTGCTCTACGAAATGTCCACGGGCCGCATGGCGTTTTCAGGAAGCACGTCGGCGGCGATCTTCGACGCGATTCTTCATCGCGCCCCCGTGGCGCCGGTGCGGCTGAACCCCGACGTGCCTGAAGAGCTCGAGCGCATCATCAACAAAGCCATCGAGAAGGACAAGGACCTCCGCTACCAGCACGCCGCCGATGTCCGCGCGGACCTGAAGCGGTTGAAGCGCGACACCGATTCCTCGCGGACGGCGGTCAGCTCGATTGATGAAATTGGAGAGGAAGCCAGGGGCGGCGTCCAAGCTGCCGGCGCGCCGGGCTCACAGATGACACCGCGACGGGGGAGCTCCGCCGCCGTTGGCACCTCCGGCACGCAATCGGCGAGTGCGCGGCGATTCGAATCGAGCCAGGCGGGGCAAGGCGCCGCGGGGTCCTCCGGGGCCGTGGTCCGGAGCGGGATGGGCTGGAAGCTTTGGGCGGGCATGGGAGCTGTCGTAGTGGCCGGCGGCGCCATTGGCGGGTATTTCTACACGCATCGCGCGCCGATGCTCTCCGAGAGAGACTCCGTCGTCATCGCCGAGTTTTCGAATACCACAGGCGATCCGGTTTTTGATGGCACGCTGCGTCAAGGTCTTTCGGTGCAACTGGAACAATCACCCTATCTCAATATCATTTCCGAGCAAAAGGTGGCGCAGACGCTGGCGCTGATGGGCCAATCTCCCATGGCTCGCCTCACGAGCGATGTGGCCCGCCAGATTTGCGCGCGCACCAGCAGCACAGCGACGCTCGAGGGTTCCATCGCGCAAATCGGAAACGAGTACAGCCTCATCTTGAAGGCGGTGAATTGCGCAACAGGCTCGGCCCTGGCCAGTGTGCAGGCGCAGGCCTCCGACAAGAACCACGTACTGGGGGCATTGAACACTCTGGCGGCGGACATTCGTGGAAAGCTCGGCGAATCGCTGCGCTCCATCCAAAAATTCAGCGCACCCCTGGAGGAGGCCACCACAACTTCGTTGGAGGCCCTGAAATCCTTCACCATGGGCCGGCAAACGCTGCTGATGAAGGGAGACAGCAACGGTGCGATGCCCTTCTTGCAGCGCGCCATTTCGCTGGATCCGAATTTCGCTATGGCCTACGCGACGCTGGGCACCACCTACAGCAATGTCGGGAACAGCGAACTTTCCGCAATCAACATCAAGAAAGCGTTTGAGTTGCGCGACCGCGTGAGCGACCGCGAGAAGTTCTACATTTCCTCTCATTACGAACAGTTCGTCACCGGCAACCAGACCAAGGCAGCGGAGATTTACAAGCTCTGGATGGAAACCTATCCGCGCGATTCAGCGGCCATTTCGCTTAACCTCGGCGTTATCTATGAGTTTTTGGGGCAGTTGGATAAGGCTCTCGCTTCTTTCAAGGAAGCGGCGAGGCTCGAGCCTTCCAGCAGACTGATTGTCGGCCAACTGCTTGACATTCACCTGCGGTTGGGGAAATTGGATGAGCTGCGCGCTCTCGGTGACAAATTTT
>JBGOTC010000184.1:0-6602 GCA_041476305.1 Terriglobia bacterium | reverse complement strand
TCGGCACGCTGCTCGCGCTTTTCCCCAACCGCCAGCCCGTAATGGTTTTGCAGGCCGCTCCGGAAGTTTCTCCCGCGCCGGGTTCGCCTCAAGTTGCTCGAGCTCCGGCGCGCACGGGACACATTGATGGCTAGGTACGCAACCAATTCTCGCGCTTGGGCGTGCGTGGCGGCAGTCACCTTCTTTGCCGCCGCGATTCTCTGGATCCCCCTCGCCCATGCGCAGCAAACCGAGCATGCCAAGCAGCTCGGCATGAAATTGATGTGTATGTGCGGGTGTGGGCAGGTCCTGGTGCAGTGCAATCACATCGGCTGCCCCAGCTCCGTTCCCATGTTGAAGGAATTGGATTCGCATATCGCCCGCGGGGAAGCGGACGACCTCGTCATTCAGAATTTCGTCCAGCAATACGGTGTGGCTGTGCTTTCATCTCCGCCAAACACCGGCTTCAACCGCGTCGCTTGGCTTCTTCCCGGAGTCTCTTTTGCCCTGGGGCTCGGTCTCATCATGCTCGTCATCGCGCAGTGGCGCCGCCGCAGGGTTGCCGCCCCGGTTTCCCGCGCGAAAGTTTCGCCGGACGTAATCGCCCGCTCGCGTGAAATCATCGACCGCGAGACGGAGGACTTGTGATCGCCCTCGCCAGCCTCGCCGCCCTTCTCTGGCAGGCCGCCTCTTCCTCCGCCGATCTTCCGGTCACCTTCGGCTGCGTGGCCCTGGCCGCCGTCGTTGTCTATTTCATTTTCGGGATCAGACCCGACCCGGCCGATTCCGCGCCTCACCGCTCCAGGCTTGACCAGCTCCTTGACCGCCGCGAAGCCATTTATGAAAATCTGCGCGACCTCAAGTTCGAGTACCGCGCGGGGAAATTTGCTGAAAAAGATTTCGAGGAATCACGCCAGGCCCTCGAACTCGAAGCCGTTCAGGTCATTGCCGAAATTGAGCATGAAACGGGCAGCCCCTCGCTCACTGGGCGTCGCGCGCCTGCCACGGAAAAGGCGGTTCGATGAACCGAGTCACCCGGCTTCTCGCAGCAGCATTTTGTTTCGCGGTCCTTGCCGTCGGCGCTCCCGCCACCACCATATCGGGAGTCGTGAACAACGGCACCACGGGAAAGACCGCCGCGGGCGTGGATATTATCCTCATGAATCTCCAGGCCGGCATGGATGCCGTGGCCAACACGAAAACCGATGCAGAGGGCCGCTACTCCCTGAATTACACCCCCTCCGGCCAGGCGCCCATGCTTGTTCGCGCCGTCTACAAGGGCGTCAATTTTCACGCCATGCTTCCGCCGGGCGCTTCCACCGCCGACGTGAAAGTTTATGATCCCACCTCCGACATCCGCACCCTCGGCTTTCCCACGCGAATTATTATTTTTCAGCCGGATGGACCCAATCTTCTGGTGGGCGAAGAATTCGAAGTCCAGAACCAGGCCACCCCGCCCGTCGCTTACTTCAAGCAGGAGGGGAACTTCGAGTTCAAGATTCCGGAGGGCACCAGCCTTTCTCAGGTGTCCGCGGCTGGCCCTGAAAACATGGCTGTCGTGCAGGGCACGATCAATCGCGGCTCCAACCATTTCGCGATTGCCTTCGCATTCCGCCCCGGCGAATCCAAGGTTCGCCTGACCTATCAACTCCCTTATCCGGGCAACAAGACCTCCTTGCGAATCCCTTCCGTATATGCGGCGGGAAGTGTCGTCTTGCTCGTCCCGCCGACGGTTACAGTTTCCGCGCCGGGTTTCCAGCCTGCCGCCAGCCAGCAGGGCTTGTCCGTTTACACCCGCGATAACCTTTCCGCCGGATCCGCGATAGAAGTCTCGGTCTCCGGCACGGCGCCGCCGCCAACGGGCGGATCTGATTCACAAGGTCAGGGTGACAACGGGATGGGCGGTCGCGATGCGGGCGCTGCCGTCACCGCTGTCCCGAATCGCATGGACTCCATCAAGTGGGTTCTTGCCATTGGATTTGCCGCCCTCTTTCTCCTCGGCGGCGCCTATCTAATGCGCAAGCCGCTTCCTGCCTCTGGCCCTGCCGCTGCTCCAGCCTATCCGGCTGCTCCGCCTATGGTCGTGCGTCCGCAGAATGCGCAGAGCTCCGCTCCTGCCTCACCGCAGGCTTCCGCCCCTTCGCTCGGTGACATGGATCGCAAAGTCGGCGCGAGTCTCGATGAGTTGAAAGACACGCTCTTCAAATTGGAGCTCCGCCATCAGGCGGGCACCATCTCCGAGCAGGAGTACGCCGACCAGCGCGCCCGTGCCGAGAAAATCCTCCGCGATTTGGTTCGAGGCTGATCCGCCAGCGTGGCCTCCGCACCTTTTATTCCCGAACCCGGCCGCGGACTTGGCATCGTCTTCGACAAAGCTGAAAAACGGTACGCTTCGCTCGTCGCGCTCCGCCGCCTCTCCCTCGAAATCTCGCCCGGCGAGTTCGTGGCCCTCGTTGGCCACAACGGGTCCGGCAAAACCACTCTGCTGCGTATGGCCGCTTTGCTCGCCCGCCCCACGTCTGGAAAAGTCAGTTTTCCGAACGCCGGCGGGCCCACCCCGACGGCCATCAAGCGCAGCATTGGCATGGTGGGCCACTCCACGATGCTGTATGACGAGTTGACCGCCGAGGAAAATCTCCAATTCTTCGCGAAACTCTACGGGTTGAATGACCCGCTGAAGGTTGCGGCCGCCGCCCTCGAGCCTGTTGGCCTTGCCTCACGCGCCCGCGACCTCGTCCGCACTTTTTCGCGCGGCATGCGCCAGCGCCTGGCCATCGCCCGCGCCCTCCTCGCGAAGCCATCATTGCTCTTACTTGACGAGCCCGCCGCGGGTCTCGACCGCGAGGGCGCCGCGTGGCTCGCCTCCACTCTCGCCGCGCTGCACAAGGCGGGCGCAACCGTGCTCATGTCCTCCCATGGCCAGCTCGAAGCCCTCTCGCTCGCCACTCGCGCCCTCGCCATGCGCGCTGGCGCGCTGGTTGCCGATAGCGGTGCGAATGGAAACCCGCGCTCGGTGATCGAGCAGGAAGCGGCCCCCAACAGGGAAGGGGTGCGCATCCAATGAATCTCCCCCGCGCCACTCTCGCCGTCCTCTCCAAGGAGCTCCGCGCCGAATTCCGCTCCTTCGAGTTGCTGACCTCCACAGTCGTTTTCGTTCTCATCATCGTGTTCCTCTTCAGTTTTACGTTCGATCCTTCCTCCAATGAATCTCGCCGCTTCGGCCCCGGCCTGCTTTGGATCGCCCTGCTCTTCGCCGGCTCGCTGATGCTGCAGCCCTCCTTCAGCCGCGAACGCGTCAATGACACCCTTGCCGGACTGCGCCTCGCGCCCATCGATCCCTTCGCCATCATCGCCGGCAAGCTCCTCGCCAATTTCACTTTTCTTCTCGTCGCTGAACTGGCCTTCCTGCCCGTCTTCGCCATTCTCTACAATCTTTCACTCTTGCCCGTCGCCGCGCCGCTCGCGCTTGTCCTGCTCCTCGGCACCCTGGGCGTCGCCACCGTCGGCACAGTGTTCTCAGCCATTTCGTCACAGGCGCGCATGCGCGAACTCTTGCTCCCTTTGCTCTTGCTCCCCGCGCTCACTCCTGTTCTCATCGCCAGTACCGAGGCCACTGTGGGCCTTCTCTCCGATCCGCCGGAGTTGCCCCGCAACTGGCTCGCGCTGCTCATCGCATTCGATGTCATTTTTTTGACCGCCACTTGGCTTTTAGGCGAATATCTTCTCGAGGAGTGAAATGGAATCCACCGCCGCTCATTCCGAACGCGTCCCGCTCCTGCTGAGCCTTCTGCAGCTCATGGCCCTGGTCTGGCTCGTGCTGAACACCTGGCTGGCGTGGACACAAATCGGCCCCGTTGGCCTGAGTGAGCCAACCGATGGGTCGTGGATGGCGCTCTCCGCCTTCATCCTCCTTTTTCTCGGTGTCGTCTGCCCGCTCTTCCTCTCGGGCTCACGCGGCGCCCTCTCCTCCGGCTTTTTTGTCCTCGCGCTGCTCATCGTCGCCGGCGTCGCCGCTCTCTTCATCGCTCCCACCGAGCGCACCATGGGCATCATCCAACGAATCTTCTACGTCCATCTCCCCAGTGCCGCCGCCGGTGGCGTCGCATTGCTGACTTCCGTCTTCGCCAACATCGCCTATCTCACGCGCCGCTCCGCCAAATGGGATTGGCTCGGCGTCTCCGCCGCGGAAGTCGGCGTTGTCTGTTTCACCTGCATGCTCGTCACCGGCCCCATCTGGGCGCATCCTGTGTGGGGCTTTTGGTGGGACTGGGACCCAAAGCTGACGTCTACCTTCGTACTTTGGGTTATGTATCTAGTTCTGCTTTTTCTCCGGACGCTCATCGAAGACCCTCAACGTCGCGCGATTGCCTCAGCCGTTTTTGGAATTTTCGCGTTCCTGGATCTCCCTATTGTGTATATGTCCAATCGTTGGTGGCGGGGACAACATCCGTCGCCAGTCCTCGCCGGGGGCCCAAACTCCGGCCTGGCTCCCATGATGAAATACGTCCTATTCACTTGCATGGCCGCGTTCATCGGCCTGGTCATTATTCTGATTCGCCAGCGCTATCGCCTCGAGGCGGCGCGTCATGATGTCGAGGAAATGAAAATTGAAGCTCAACTCAAAGCAGCGGATCGCGAAGCGCGCTGATCATTCAGCCGCTCGCATTCATTGGAAAGGGAACTGACATGAAAAATCTGGGCAGTGTCCTGGCCGCATACATCGCTGTATGGGTCATCTTCTTCGGCTACTACTTGACCGTCGGCCTTCGCCTCTCGCGCCTTGCCGGCGAAATCAAGCGCCTGAAAAACTCTCAGTCAGAGAACTAGCGCGCCCGCGCTCCTTTGCTTCTGGTGGATGGGAGCTGCCATCGCCATGCCGCATCGCAAAAAAGTCGGCGTCGTCCTCTTCCAACTCGGCGGGCCAGATTCCCCCGCTGCCGTCGAGCCGTTTCTCTACAACTTGTTCTGTGACCCGGACATCATTCCCCTCGGCCCTCTCGGCGGCCTTCTCCGCAAGCCGCTCGCTCGCTACATCTCTCGCACGCGCTCAAAAAAAGTGGGCGAGCACTACGCCGCCATCGGTGGCCAATCTCCCATCCGTCTGCTCACTGAGCGCCAGGCGCGCAAGCTTGAATCGACTCTCTCCTCCGCGCTCGATGCCCGCGTTTTCGTCGCCATGCGTTACTGGAATCCCCTCACCGCCGAAGCCGTCGCCGCCGTCCACGCCGCGCCGCTCGATTCGCTCGTACTCCTCCCTCTTTACCCGCAATACTCTTTCGCCACCACCCTCAGCAGCATGAAGGAATGGCAGCGCCTCTATCGTCCCGCCTCCCCCGCGCCCGAAGTCCACGCCATCGACCATTTCTACGATCACCCCCTCTACATCGAGGCCGTCGTGGACCGCATCCAGCTCGCCCTCTCCCATTTCGCCGAGCCGCACCTTGCTCACATCGTTTTCAGCGCCCACGGCCTCCCCTTGAGCCTCATCGAGAAGGGGGATCCCTATCAAAAACAAATCCAGGAAACCGTGCGGCTCATCATGCGGTCCGGCCGCTGGTCCAATGCTCACACACTCTGCTATCAAAGCCGCGTCGGCCGCCAGAAGTGGCTTGAGCCCGGCCTCACTCCCACCATCGCTGGCCTGGCCTCGCGCGTCGAAAAAAAACTCCTCGTTGTGCCCATCTCCTTCGTCACCGAGCACATCGAAACCCTCCACGAAATCAACATTGAGGCCCGCGAGGAGGCTCTCGCTCTCGGCGTCGAACAATTTGAAATGATGCCCGCCGTCGGCGATTCCCCCCGTTTCATCGCCGCCCTCGCCGACCTCGTCCTCCGCGCTGTCGGCCTGGAGTCCGCCCTCCCCGCCCGCGTCGGTTAGCCCGTTTTAGTCGCTTTTCACCCGTGCCACTGCCGCTTTTTTCCATCGAAATCGGCTTGACACGCAGAGTCATACACAATATAAAAAGTGTTCGGATTTCGCGCTCCATTTCCAGAAGTTAGATCGGGGACACTCGCACCACTATGCCGGAACAGAACGAAGGCAAGACCGGGGAGGCTTCGGCAGCACCCGCAGCCCCCGCCGCTCCGGCTCCCAAGCCCGCGGCCAAGGGGAAAAAAGCAGAGAGCAGTCCTGAAGAAAAGATCAACCTCTCCCGCCGCCGCATGACCTGGGCGATGGTCTGGGGTTATCTCGGCATCAACTTCTTGATGTTCCTCCGGTTTTTCTTCAACCGCGCGCTTTTTGAACCCAATCCTGTTTTTCCCATCGGCTATCCCCAGGATTTTGCGCTTGGCATCGACCAGCGCTTCCTGATGACCAACCGCGTATGGGTCATCCGCGAGCCCGACCGCATCTTCGCCATTTTCGCCCGCTGCACTCATCTGGGCTGCACGCCGGAATGGAAGTCCGCCGAAAACAAGTTCAAGTGTCCGTGTCACGGCAGCGGCTATGACAGCGAGGGCGTCAACTTTGAAGGCCCCGCGCCGCGTCCCATGGATCGCTGCCACATCGAGCTCGACGCCACCGGGAGAATTATCGTCGATTACAGCCGTCTATTCCTCGACGACCCCAAAGCCGGCGTAAATCATTTCAATGATCCGGGGGCTTTTCTGAACGTCTAGTT
>JBGOTC010000183.1:0-6604 GCA_041476305.1 Terriglobia bacterium | reverse complement strand
GTTGATGGCCGCGATGGAGGGCTTCCCCATCGTCTCCAGCATGTGAATCACCGCCTGTCCCACCAGCGAAAACTCCTTGCCGTCCACTGGAGTCCGCTGGGCCAGTTCATTGATGTCCGCCCCGGCAATAAAGGCCTTTTCTCCCGAGCCGGTCAGAATGAGCGCGCGCACCGCCGCATCCGCCTTCGCCGCCGCAAGCGCCTGCCCCAGTTCGCTCATGGTCTGGCGGTTCAGCGCGTTCAGGACCTTTGGCCGGTTGAAGGTGATGAAGGCAATTCCCTCGCGGACTTCGTACAAAATGTTTTCGTAGGACATTCGTGCCCTCTCCGTTCTCAGGTCAGTTGCATCGGCTTCGGGTTCTGCGGATCGGTATAGTCATAAAAACCGCGTCCGGCCTTCCGTCCATTCCATCCCGCCAGCACCATGCGCTTCAACAGCGGCGGCGCGGCAAAGCGCTTCTCCTTGAATTCATCGAACATGATCTGCGCAATGTAGTACGTGGTGTCCAGCCCCACAAAATCCAATAGCGTCAGCGGTCCCATAGGATGCCCGCACCCCAGCTTCATCGAATTATCGATGTCCACAATGCTCCCCACGCCTTCCTCCAGCGCGCGGATCGCGTCCAGGATGTAAGGCACCAGCAGCCGGTTCACGATGAATCCCGTCCGGTCCGACGTCTTCACCGCCGTCTTCCCCAAGCGCGCCGCGAACGCCAGCAATTCGTCGTACACTCTTGCGTCCGAAGCAATCGTGCGGATCACCTCCACCAGCTTCATCACCGGCACGGGGTTGAAGAAATGCAATCCGAAGAAGCGCTCAGGGCGCCGTGTAAATGTCGCCATTTCCGTGATGCACAGCGATGACGTGTTGCTCGCGAAAATTGTCTTTGGCGGGCAAATTTTGTCGAGCGCCCCATAAAGTTCCCGCTTCGCGGGCAACTGCTCGATGATCGCTTCGATGACCAGGTCGCGGTCAGCCAGATCCTCCAGCTTCGTCGTCCCCGTGAGCCGCCCGCGGATCTGGTCCTTTTCCGCCGCCGTAATCGTTCCCTTCTCCACCAGCCTCGCCAAATTCTTCTCGATGCTCTTCAGGCCTTTCTCCACCAGCTCCGGCGTCACTTCGCGCACCACCACTTGGCACCCCGCCGCGGCGGACACCTGCGCAATCCCCGACCCCATCAGGCCGCAGCCCACCACTCCTACTTTCTCGATTGCCATTCCGGTTTCCCCCGTCACAGGTTGAAATCGCTTGATTGTGCGCGGATCCCGCGCGCAGGAATACAGAGGATACTACGAAGCGAGCGATTCCACGATCATCGCCATGCCCTGCCCCCCGCCGATGCACGCCGTCGCCAGTCCATAGCGCAAGTTCTGTCTGCGCAATTCCAGCAGCAGCGTCAGCACCAGCCGCGTGCCCGACGCCCCCAGCGGATGCCCCAGCGCAATCGCTCCACCGTTCACGTTGGTCTTTTCGCGGTTCAGCCCCAGCGCCTTTTCCACCGCCAGGTATTGCGGCGCAAACGCTTCGTTCACTTCAATGCGGTCAATCTGCTCCAGTTTCATCCCCGCGGCTGCCAGCGCCTTCTGCGTCGCCGGCACCGGCCCGATCCCCATCAGCTTCGGCTCCACACCCACCGCCGCCCACGAAATAATTCGTCCCATTGGCTTCCACCCGCGCTCCTTCGCTGTCCGCGCGTGTGTCACCACCACCGCAGCGCCGCCATCCACAATTCCGCTGGCGTTTCCCGCGGTCACAATTCCGTCCTTGCGGAATGCCGGCTTCAACTTCTCCAGAATTTCAATCGTGGTATCCGGCCGGCGGTGATCGTCCTCCGAAAACATTTCCGTCTTGCTTCCTTTCTTGACCTCCACCGCCACAATCTCTTCCTCCATTTTTCCCGCGCGGAATGCCCCCTCCGCGGCCTGCTGGCTCCTCAACGCATATTCATCCGACGCGCGCCGCGTGATCCCATATTCCGCCGCGACATTCTCCGCCGTACCCGCCATGTCGAATCCGCAATAGGTGTCCGTCAACCCGGTCATCAGCGAATCCTCAAGCTTTCCTTCGCCAAGCCGGAACCCCAACCGCGCGCCCCGGATTACGTGCGGCGCTTGCGTCATGTTTTCCATCCCGCCCGCCAGCACCAGCTTCGCTTCGCCCAGCAGGATTCTCTGCGCCGCCTGTGCAATCGATTCAATCCCCGACCCGCACAAGCGGTTCACTGTCACCGCCGGGGTCTCAATCTTCAGCCCCGCCTTCAGCGCCACGTGCCGCGCGCCATAGAGCGCGTCCGCGCTCGTCTGCATCACATTCCCAAAGATCGCGTGATCGAACTCCGCCGCATCCGTACCCGCTCGCCGGATCGCCTCTCGCGCCGCCGCCGCTCCCAGGTCATTCGCTGAAATATCCTTGAACGCGCCCGTGTACCGCGCCATCGCCGTGCGCGCTCCCGCAAGAATCACCACATCCGTGGGAAACATTCTTGTGTCCCCTCCTGATCTTTATAGATGTCTCTGCTTGGGTTGCCGATTCTCAGGACTTCGCACTGGTCAGCGAGACCACTGAATCCCCGCCGCGCTTCCCCGCTTCTTCCAGACTGGATTCCACGCGGTTCATCAAATCCGTCACAATGTCTTCGGTATCGTAATCCACTCTCGCGATGGCCTCAACCACTCCCGCGCTCACCGTCATCGGCCCCGCCGCATCTGAACCGGCGTTCGAGTTCCTCTCCCCCGCCGCCTTCCGCATTTTCTCCACAAGCCCGAGAGCTCCCGCCAGTGTCGTCTCCGGCAAGATGAACGCCAGCGACCATGCCGTGTACTTCACCGCCAGATCCGAAGGCCGCGCCAGCGGCAGCACCGCGCGCGATATCTGCTCCAGTGATTTCTCCACCAGCGCTTCGCCTTGCTGGCGCATCAGCTCCGGCCCGCGATCAATTTGCAATATCGCCAGCGACAACGCCCCGCCCTGCATCTTCGCGCGCTGCGTCTCCCCCAACAACCGGTCCGAGTACACGCTCCTCGCCAGCAGCCCGGTCTTCTCATCCGCCACATTCAAATTCTGCACCAACGACCGCAGCCGCGTATGGCTCACCCCCAGCAGCATCTGATCGCCCACCGCCTGCAAGAAATAAGTTTCGTTGGGCTTCCACTTATGACCCTCTTTGTGCCCCACAAGTATCATTCCCGCGGGAGCCTGCGACTCCTTGTCCATCAGCACCACGCCCAGCGCCGTCGCCAGCCCCGCCTCGCGAAGCACCGGAGCCGCCGCCGCTTCCACCGGCAATCCGCCCATCGCGTCCGGAGCCGCGCGCTCCATCTGCGCCACCAACCGCATCACCTGCGCCGCCGACGCGGCCTTCACTCCCGGCGCGCAATATTCCGCCGCCAGCTGCGGCGGCTGCCCCGGCGCGCCCACCACCGAGAGGCACCGCGACGCTTGCAAATGTTTTCCGACTTCGCTCACCGTAAACGTCAGCATCGCCCGCGGAGTCGGCTGCCTGTAGATGTTCTGCCCGATTTCCGAAATCCTTGCCAGGTCGCGCATCGTCTCCGCGGTGTAAACTCCCGCGTGCCCCGCGCCGCCGCCCGCCGGGGCCGCCGGCCCTGCCATTGGTTCCGCCACGGGAGCTGCCGCTCTGCGCGTCACTCCCGGCGGCCACCAGTTCGCCAGCTCGCAAAGGTTTTGCAGCCGTTCATTGCTCTCGAACTCTCCCGGAAAAAGTTCCGCGATCTTCTGCAGCCGCTCCAACGCCTTCGGTTGCAGCGCGTATTGCAAAAATATCTCCGCTTGCACCAGTAGATCATCCAGAGCCGTGCCCTGGCCGTCGCCCGCCGCTGGTTCCTCGCCAAGATTCGTCGCGCCCATCCCTTGCTGTGAGAGCGTCACGCCCAGCCGCGATGCGATTCTCGCCAGGTATTCCCCGTCCGCCCGGTCCCGCAACATTTCCATGCGTTGCTGGTTTCTCCAATCGTAGGGATCTATATCCACCATGCGGTCCAGCACGTCGCACGCTCCCTGGACGTTTTCATTTTCCAGGTACACGTCGAACAGCCGCACCAGCACCTCGAAATACCGCGCCTCGCGGTTCATCCCGCTGTAAAGCATGCTCCAGAACTCGATGATCCCCACCGATTTCGGATGTGCTTCCGCGATCTTGTCCAGCCGCATTGCAAATGTGTTCACGTTGCTCGAATCGCGGTAGTACTCCCGCACTTCCATCAACACCTTCACCGCTTCCGCATCCAGTCCCGCGGAGGCGTATTGGTCCACCAGGTCGAATAACAAGGAATGGTCGCCGTTGAATTTCTTGTAGTAGGCGGTCAGCGCGTCGTGCGCTCGATCCAGTTGCCCGGCGCGCATCAGCGCCTCTCCAAAACATTTCTGAAATCCCGCCGTTGGCTTCGCGTCCGCGAAAGGCTCCAGAATCGCCGCCGCGCGCGCCGCGTCTCCCGTAATCACCAGCGCTTGCCCGTAAATCAGCGCGACGTCGCGGTCCTCCGGCGCGGCGCGGTTCGCTCCCGCGAGCAGTCCCACCGCCTTCACCATCTCTCCCGCTGCCAGCGCCAGTTGGCCCGCGCGCACGTAGCCCCGCGCCGCCAGCGCTCCGCGCCCGCGCTTCTCCGCGAGCTGCGCCATGGTGATGTGCCGCTCCGGCTTTTCCGGGTCGAGTTCCGCCACCTGCTCCAGACACTTCAGCGCTTCGTCTTCCTTGTTCGTCGCCAGAAAATGTTCCGCCGCCACCGAGTAGTGTTCCAGCGCCTCGCCGGTCTTGCTCTGCCGCTGCAGCAGCATCGCGTAACGCGCCTCGCGCTCCGGAGGCTGCTCCGCAAGCCGCAGGAACCTCGAATAAAGCGCCGCGGCCTTCGTCTCCTCGCGCGGCTCAATCAAGCGGTCGAACAGCATTCCGTAATAGACCGCCGCCTTGCCCGCGTCATTTTGCCGGATGTAAAGGTCGCCCAGACCCTGCAACGCCTCCGCGTGCCCCGAAGACAGCTCCAGGACGGACTGGTAGGCCGAAATCGCCTCCGCTGGCCTGTTCTTCTCCAGGGAGCGTTTCGCGCGCTCTAAGTGTTTTTCAACTTCGCCGGCCATAGGTCTTTCCACTATATACCGCCCGACTCGCCCTCGCTATTGACCTGCTCCGGCCCTGTGCCCGATTCGTTTCCTCCTCGGTCATAACTCCCTGCTGTGGTATATTTGTTGTGGAGAAAAACCGTCGGTCATCGCCCGCACCCGCGGGCTTTTTGTTTTTTGGAGTCGCCTTGCCCATCATTCGTAGGGGCGGGTCTCAGACCCGCCCGTTGCCACCCCGCCTAAATTTAAATTCCCTTGTAGCACAGGGTGCGGCGCTTGCGCCGACCCTGAGTCTTTTGCCTTTCACGGGGATCAGTTCCTCAAGTCCGGCCTTTCACATAAATGTAGGAGGGCACGACTTCAGCCTGCCTGCCGCCTGCCTGCCGGTAGGCAGGGTAGCCAGGGTAGGCAGGTCGTGACGAACAGAACTTCATACTCAGGGGGCTTCAGCCCCTGAAGCGAACCCATTTCTCTGCCAATCAGATTGAGAGCCAGAAAAACCTGACACAAGATCCGGAGCGCACGCCGTCAATTGTGGAGTTAGCTGAAGTACTGGAAATCAACGGAGTTAGAAACATTGCAGTAGCGGCATATTGACTCAGCGGTATCCATTAGATAGGCTCTCGCATCACACTATAGGGATGGTGATCCAATGTCAGCCACACAGAATAGTGCAAGAACTGAAGCATTGCGCGCCGCCCCAATGAACTCTTGGGTTGCGCTTTCTGAGGATGAAACCCGCGTCATTGCGACTGGTGCGACTTATGAAGAGGTCGTTAAGCGGACGGAAGAAGCCGGAATCGCGGAACCAGTCCTAATCAAGACTCCAAGCAAATGGCTCTCTTTCTCCGTGTAACTGCAAATTGAGATTTCCATACAAGGCTTCGCCGGACAACAAGGGTGGTTTTGATTGGTTGGCATTACTACCCGTTCAAATATCAAACCCCGCTAAACATTCTCCACCGACCAAGAGATTTGAAGCCATGGTTGATTCTGGTGCCTCTCAGTGTCTGTTCCACGGAAGTTTGGGAAGGGCAATCGGCCTCGTTGTCGAAAAGGGCGAAGTAGATCAGACGATTGGAGTTTCTGGCCAGGCCACAACCATCTACTTGCACAATATTTCTCTACATGTTCCGGGCGGACACACTCTCAAGATAAAGGCCGGTTTTACTGATGACCTTCCGTTAGCCGCACTACTCGGGAGACGTGGTTTCTTTGAGCACTTCAAAGTTTCGTTTGACCCTTCCGGAATTGCTCCCGGATTTGATATTGATAGACACTATCAGACCTAAGACCTTTCCGTACGGGAGTTTTCCTTCGTTCCTCTCTTGCCACCGAATCGTGCTGCGTTTCGCTTTCATCACGATTAGTACAAATCACATCTCCCGCCCAATCCCCCACGTTTCCCCATCAGCCAAAAATATGTCAGACTGAACCTTCTCTGAGCGCCCGGAAATATCCCCGCGGTGCATCACTTGAAAAAGCGAGCTCATGGATCCCAGATTCATTCGTAACTTCTGCATCATCG
>JBGOTC010000182.1:0-6613 GCA_041476305.1 Terriglobia bacterium | reverse complement strand
GGAGGCGATTGAGGAGTTGGCGCCGCTCAAAGCGCTTCCTCCTCAGGAAGTCGAAAGGCTGGCTTTTGGCGCGGGCGCTACAGCCGTGGTGCTGGATACCCGGCCGTCCAATGATTTTTTTGCCGCGCACATTCCCGGGTCAGTCCATATTGCGCTTTCGGGGCAGTACGCGTCCTGGGCGGGCGCGCTGATCGGGCTGGACACTCCCATCATCCTGGTGGCCGAGGATCCCGATCGGTTGGAGGAATCAAGGTTGCGTCTGGCGCGCGTGGGTATCGAAAATGTAGTGGGTTTTCTCGCGGGCAGTGTGGAAGCGTGGCAGTCAAGCGGACGGAAGGTGGCGCAATCCGCGCAAGTGAGCGCAGGCGAACTGAACAACTTGCTTTCGGCGGACAGTGGCATTCAAGTGGTTGACGTCCGGCGAGGGGTGGAATGGGATGACGGACACATCGCCCAGGCGCGGCTCACTCCCCTGAACAAATTCGCAGCTCTGCTGTCCACGGATGGTGATGCCGCAAAGAAGCTCCTCGCGGAGTTCGATCCCGCGCGGCCGGTCGTCGTGCACTGCAAGGGTGGGTACCGGAGCGCGATTGCCACAAGCTTGCTGGAGCGCGCCGGGTTTCCCACGGTGGTGAATCTCATCGGTGGATTTGACGCTTGGGATTCGCAGAAATTGCCGGCCACCGCCCGGGTAACAGCAACACCTGCCGGCAATTCGGGCCACTAGGCGTGTGAAATTTCGTACCGGAAGTGGATGGGTGCGGTCTTTCGTAGCATCGCCGCGACGCTGCAATACTTGTTCTCGCTCAATTCAATGGCATCGCGCACCGCCTTATCACTGAGGTGTCCTCGCAGCCTGTAAACGATCTCCAGCTTGATCCATACCGTGGGCGGGTCGGCGGCGCGCTCCCCGGAAACTTCCACTTCCAGGGCCTCCAGTTTCTGACGTTTCTTTCTGAGAATCTCCACAACATCCGTGGCCGTGCAAGCCCCCAGGGCATGCAGCAAATATTCCATCGGGCCGGGCGCTGTATTCGACTTGCGATTGGAATCGAAGGGAACAGCATGCCCCGATGGGCCCACGGCAATAAACTGTTCCGCTCCCACCCAGCGCACTTTGGCAACCTGCATGGCGGATTCCTCCCTGAACAGGGAACGAGCCTAGCAGAGCCGAACCTGAGAGCAAAGTGTGGGAGCGGCTATGTGGAAGTAACTTCTTCCGCGCCCGCGCCGGGGGATACCGGCACGGCTTCGGCGACAGAATTGGGGAATCGCCGCATCACTTCAACAAACAGTTTGATGAGCTGGGGATCGAACTGCGCGCCGCCGCAGCGCTCCATTTCGGCCAGCGCTTCATCCGCCGGGCGGGCGCGCTTGTAGACGCGATTGGAAGTAATGGTGTCGTAGGCATCGGCGATGGCGATGATCCTCGCCCCCAGGGGGATCTCCTCCCCCGAGAGCCCTTTGGGGTAGCCGGAGCCGTCGAAAAACTCGTGATGATGCAGGATCATGGCTTGAATATGCTCGAGCCCGCGGCAAGTTCCCAGGATCTTCGCGCCGAAGTCCACGTGCTTCTTCATCAAGTCCCACTCTTCGGGATTGAGCGGACCGCTCTTGTTCATCACCGATTCGGGGATCCCGACTTTACCCAGGTCATGGAGCAACGCCGCCAGCCGGATTTCCTCGGCAACAGCGGGATTAAGCTCAAGCGCCTGGGCAAGCGCGAACGCGTAAGAGGAAACCTTTTGAGAATGATTGTGCGTATTCGTGTCTTTTCCGTCGATCGCCAGGGCAAGCGAAGAAAGTGTTTCGATCACCAATGGCGGCAACGATGCATTGGATCCGCCGCTGCTGCCCGGAGATGCTTTCCCATCTCCGCGGGGATCGGTCGCTTCGATGGATTGTGCGAACTGCTCCAAGCGGTTGCAAATCTCTTCCAACGCTTCGGGGCCGGTGGTGAAGAGCCTCTTGAGCGTGACGCCCAGATAGGCTTCCAGGACGTCGCGCTTCCAGCGCTTGGATTCATTGGGATCGAAATGGTCGGCGGTGGATACGGCGTTGCCGCCCTGGTGCTTTGAGAGGTACATCGAGGCGTCCGCGACCTGGATGAGCTCTTGCGGCGTCGATCCGTGGACAGGAAAACTTGCGATTCCAAAGCTGCCGGTGACGTTCTTCTCCTTGAGCATGGCGTCCGAACAAATCCATGAACGCAGCTTGCCGGCCAGTTGGCGGGCCTGTTCAATATTGGTCTCCGGCATCAGCAGCACGAATTCATCGCCGCCGTAGCGCGCGACACTGTCCGAACGCCTGCAATTCTCTTCCAGGATCTGGCCCACACGGCGCAGGACCATGTCGCCATCCAGGTGTCCATAGAAGTCGTTTACGAATTTGAAGCGGTCCAGGTCGATCAGCACAAGGGAGAACGGCCGGCCCGCTCGCGTGGCGCGTTTCCATTCCGCCGAGAGAGTTTCCATGAAATAGCGGTGCGTCTTGACGCCGGTGAGGCCGTCGGTGATGGCTTGCTCCTGCGCTTTCTGGAAACTGATGGCGCCATGGAGCGCGCCGGAAATCAGGTCGGCGAGAGTTTCAAGCAATTGCAATTCTTCGACAGTGAAATCGCAGGGTTCGGAGGTCTCCACGTAAAGGACTCCGTGCAATTGATCGCCATAGAGGATGGGCAAGGCCACGCCGGCAGCGGAGTCCTTCAGGACCGGCTCACCGGCGAGGGGTTCGGCGGCAAAATTCCGCACAACGGCCATTTCGCCGGAGCGGGCCACGCGGCCCACGAGACCCTCTCCCAAAAGTACTTTCCGCTTCAGGGCTTCACGGCGCCGGCCGGCCTCGGCCTGAATGACAACTTCCTTGGCCGCGTAATCGAGCAGGCCGATGCCGATGTGATCGTAAACCAGGCCTTCACCCAATTCGGCCGCAATGCGAGAAAGCAATTCGTCGGGTTTAAGAGTGGCAATGGCGTTCCGCGAAATGTTGTTGAGCAAGGCAAGGTGGCGCGACTTGGTCTGCTCTCCCTTGAACAGCCGCGCATTCTCCAGGGCGATGGTGGCCTCGCTGGCCAGCACGCGCATCAACTCCAGATGGTCTTCATCGAAAACGCGTTCCTCGCGGCTGAGCACCGCCATCACACCAACGGCGCGGTCATAAAGCATCAGGGGGACGCCGCAAAAACAGCCCATTTTCTGGACGGGTTCCACACCCAAGCGCTCCGCGGCCGCCGCGACCTTTTCGCGGATCAGGAGTGGCTGGCAGGTGCGAACAATGTATTCGGTCAGGTGGTTGCCGCCCGAGCGCGACCGCTTCGGCTGCTGCTGCCCATCCTTGATTTCCAGCTCGAAGCGCAGCAGGTTCGTCTCAACATCGAAGAATGCGATGAAGAGGTTGCTGGCATCCAGGAGGCGCTGCATTTCCGCGTGGATTTTTCCAAACAGCGCATCGGTGTCGAGCGTTGAGCTGAGCACGCGCCCGATTTCATTCAAGATGTGCAACTCTTCGCTGCGCCGCGAGGTCTGCTGGATCAGGTAACTGTTCTCGACCGACATCCCGATCTGATGGCCCAGGGCAAGCAAGAGGTGGAGTTCAGCGGGAGTGAAGCGCCTGCTGTCCGGCGTGCCGAGCAGGAGCACGCCGAATGCTTTCTGTTTCGATTGCAGGCTGATGGCGGCCACAGTCCGCAAACCCTGTTGGAGCGCCAGGTGGCGGAATCGTTGAAAGGCTTCCTCATTCTCCAGCGTGGCCCAAAGGGAATCGCGTTGAAGGTCGCGGAACACAACCAGTCCGCCCAGGCGGACGACCAGGTCGACCAGGTGGTCATCAAATCCCTCTTGTTGGGAGGCGCTGCAGAAAGTGTCGCTTAGTCCGACAGCGACCACGGCCGTGGGGCCTTGGGGATCACCGTGGTGCAGGAAAAGCGCTCCGGAAGGGATGCGGACAACGTTCAATATCCTGTCGAGCGCCTGCGCCAGCATTTTCTGGACTTCACTGCCGATGACGCTGGAAGTCGCGAGGTTGAGGCTTGAAAGCGCCAGCATGTGGCGATCAATGCGCCGCTTCTCCTCTTCATACAACGCCATGGCCATCAAAACGGCAACAAAGATCAGCGGAACGATCGCGAGGGTCGCCAACAGCGCCGGCACCTTGCCGCCGAAGCGTCCGGCAAATTCGTTCGCAAACCCAAGCAATCCCCAGAGCGCAAACGCCAGGCCCAAAGCGCCGTCCGCGACAGTCCCCTGCTTTCTGCTGGCGCGCCAGAAAAGCCAGGCGGTTGCGAGAAAGACCGCCACAATTCCGAAACCCGGAGCCCAGGCCGATGGAATTTGCCCCTGAGAATGGCCTACACACCACAAGGCAAACAACGCCGCTGCGCCGATGATGGGATAGGTCCACGGCGGATCACCCTTGTAGAGCTGGGCGCTCAGGAAAAACAGCAGCGTCGCCGCGGCCACCAACCAGGATTCAATGGCGGATTGCCAGGGCGATTGGCCGGCGCGGATGAATACGAAACTGGCGAAGTGCAGGGCGAGCAGCGCCCATCCCGCGGACCACAGCAGCAAATAATGCTGGCGCTTATTGAAATAAACGAAGGCATACAGCGCGGCAATCAGCGAGGTCGCTGCCAGAAGTGCGAGTGCGAGGGTGCTGTCGTGAGCCAAGGGATCCTGGAAACCTCGCGGCTGCATTCGCAGCCGTTCTCTCAGAAAAACATGCCGAAAACGAACGCGCGCGCGATTCCGCGCCGCTTTCCTCAGGCAGGGGAGATCTTTCCTAACTCCAACATTTAGAGAAGGATTCTCGTACCCACAGGAGACTATAGAAGCCGGTTTTTCAAGGGGTCAAGGGTACTCGCGTACCGGTGTCCCTCGGCGTAACTAGCGCGGTTCCAGAGGGATAGAGCACGAAAACAGGAGCCATCCACTCGCAGATGCAACGTGACTCTCCATGCCGGGTTCCGCTAAACTGTCTTGCTTCCAGTTCCAGGCAAGTCGGAAAGTGAGCTGCGCCAAGAAAATGGCTTCCACTACACAATCCTCCGGCCCGCGAGTGCGGTTTGCGCCCTCCCCGACCGGCTATTTGCACGTCGGCGGTGCGCGCACGGCGCTCTTCAATTGGCTTTTCGCCCGGCATGAGGGCGGCACGTTCATCCTGCGTGTGGAAGATACAGACGTGGAACGCAACCGCCCGGAGTTGGTGGATGGCATCCTCAATTCCTTGCGCTGGCTGGGGCTCGATTGGGACGAAGGGCCGATGTTTCAATCGCAAAGGCTGGAGTTGTATCGCGCCGCGGCGGAGAAGTTGCTCGCCGCAGGCGCGGCATACCTTTGCTATTGCTCGGCGGAGCGCTACGCCGGCGGCGATGCCGCTGAAGCGGCCGAGCCCGGCGATGCTCCGCACGCTCCGCGGAGAGTGACGCGTTGTCCCTGCCGCGATTCCAAGCCCGTGCCCGGAGACCAGAAACCCGCCATCCGTTTTCGGGTGGCGCTGGGCGCAACCACTGCGTTCGATGATGCGGTGTTCGGGCATCAGGAAGTGGTGAACGAAGAGATTGAAGATTTTGTCCTGCTCCGCTCACCGAAAGACCCGGGCGCGGAAGTGGGTTTGCCGACCTACCAACTCGGCGCCGTGGTGGACGACATCGACATGCGCATCACCCACGTCATTCGCGGCGCGGATCACCTTTCCAACACTCCAAAGCAGGTATTGCTTTATCGTGCGTTGGGCGCGCCAGTCCCCATCTTTGCCCACGTTCCGCTGATTCTGGGCCCGGACCGCAAACGGCTCTCCAAGCGGCATGGCGCGACGAGTGTGTCTTCCTATCAAGATGAAGGTTTTCTCCCCGAAGCCTTCCGCAATTTTCTTTGTTTGCTCGGGTGGTCTTCAGGCGACGATTCGGAATACTTGCGGACAGATGAGTTGCTGAAGCGGTTTTCGCTCGCGGGCGTCAGCCGCAGCAACGCGGTTTTCGACCGCGCCAAGCTGGAGTGGTACAACACCCAGTATCTGCAGTTATTGCCGGTGGATGAGTTATTGCCTGCCGTGCAGGGGGAATTGGAGCGGGCGGGTATTTGGCGGGCGGAGTGGGCGGACGGAGACCGCGAATGGTTCCGCCGCACCGTGGACCTCTTGCGGCCCCGGACGCGCTTGCTACCGGATTTTTCGCACTGGGCGCGCGCATTCTTCAGCGACACGTTTGACTACGACCCGCAAGCCAAGGAAAAATTCTGGAAGGATGAGCGCTTGCCGGCCATGCTCGGACGGCTCGCGGATTCACTGGCCGCGGTCACCGATTGGAGCCACGATCCCTGCGAGCACGCCCTCCGTGGTATTGCTGAGGCGGAGGGTGTGAAAGCCGGTCTGCTGATTAATGCGACGCGGGTGGCGATTGTGGGCCAGGCCGTCGCGCCACCGCTGTTTGAAACGATGGTCGTGCTCGGGCAATCACGCGTGGTGGAACGGCTGAAGCGCGTCCTGCCGGCATTGGCAGTGCGCTAGGAATCAGGTCAGTTAGATCTCCTTTTCCGAACGACTACACGGAAACTGGGCTGCCGAGTTGCTGCGTCAGAATTCGACTCATCACCTGCGACAATGTCTCTCCGGTTTTTTC
>JBGOTC010000181.1:0-6655 GCA_041476305.1 Terriglobia bacterium | reverse complement strand
GCCCGCACCCCAATCCTTATTGGTCACCGGATATTGCGCCGCGAGACGGGCGGCCAGCGCGGACATTTCCTTCCCCGCCTGCTCGACGGTGACGTTCGGCAGCAAACGCGCCATCACCGTCAGGTAGTGCGCGCCGCGAGACGATTGCAGATTGGCGGGATCAAAGGCGAGCGGCAACCAAAGGACGTTGTTGGGCCCGCCAAGCTGGAAGGCCGGCGGCATCACGCCGATCACCTCAAAGCTTTCGCCGCCGAGAAGGAGGTGGCGTCCGAGAATCGCGGGGTCGGAGCCAAACGCGCGCTTCCAAAGTCCGTTGCTGATCAGGACAACGTGATCGTTCCCCACCTGGAATTCGTTGTCTGAAAACGAGCGCCCAATTTCCGGACGCACGCGGTACATTTCCAAGAAGCCCTGTGAACCCTCCAACCCGCCCCACTGTTCGGGGAGATCGCCCGTCGAGTAATTAAAAGAGTGGCGGCTGAGCGCCACGATCCGCTCAAAACTGCGGGACTGCCCGCGCCAGTCCACAAAATTCGCCGGTGAAACCGAGAAATGGTCCCAGCCCTTCGGCAGATTATTTTCATCCACGTAAACCAGCCGGTCGGATTCAGGATAGGGGAGCGGGCGAAGCAGGACGGCGTTGATGACGGAGAAAATTGTGGAGTTCGCGCCGATGCCGAGCCCGAGGGTCAGGACGATGATGAAAGCAAACCCGGGAGACTTGCGCAACATGCGCAGGGCGTAGCGAATATCCTGAAACAAATCGGCAAACATGTTCCCTCCTCGGCGCTTTCGGAAATTCTGTTCCTGCATGGCCAGTTGCCAGTTCTGGGGAATGCGCTCGACAATCTGCTCCGTGACCGGCTGCTCGGCGCGGCGGATCTCGCGGGCCAGCGCGGCCCAATCGGGAATTTGATTCTCGGCGCGTGCTTCGGCCTGCACCGAGGTTGCGCCCGCCGCGAGCGCCTCGTTGAATGCCTGCTCCAATTGCAGCGCGAGCTCTTCGACGATCTCCTGCTCTCGCGCGCCGCTCAAACCGAGCGGCGGAAGATGCGCGCGGACGTGCTGGCGCCAATCAGGCATCACCCACCTGCGCGACGCGCTCGATGGCGCGGATAAATTCCCGCCAGGTCCTGCGCTCAGCGGGGAGAGCGCGGCGTCCAGCAGTGGTGAGTTTGTAGAAGCGCCGGCGGCGCTGGCCGGATTTCTCGAGCCAGCGGCCTTCAATCCAGCCGCGGCGCTCCAGGCGGTAGAGCATGGGGTAGAGCGAGGCCACGTGAAATTCCAGGATGCCTTCGGAGCGTTTCTCAATGAGTTTGGCGATTTCGTAGCCATGCCGGGGGCGGTCATCGAGCAGGGAGAGGATCAGGACCTCGGCGGTGCCCTTTTTCAATTCCGGTTGCATGCGGCAGCCTCCATATATGGCTATGCCACATATAGACGCGCCCCATGTCGAATGGTCACGAAAGTGGGTGAGAATTGTTTTTGCAGGGAGGAAGACCTGGGACCGCGGGCGGGAAGCCTAACGAGGGGCGGGAGTTGAGCTCACGCTCGCCGGGGAGCCATAGTTCTGCCGGATGACGTTGGACTGGTCAACGAAAAAAAACCAATTCCCGGTGATTCCCGGACTGACCGGATTAGCATTGACGAAATATCCCGTTGGGCGGCCATTGCCGCCGGGATCAATGGCGGTGTAAAGGTAGTGGTAGCCGCCGCGGATTCCGCTGGCAAGCTCTTCGTCCACGAGGCCGGCCTTCGATTGCGTTGCGACGCTGCCTGGAGGCGGTGGACCCAGGGCATCCAGCGTAGGGGAATAGCCGGAAGAGTAGAGGGCGTCGTAATTCACTTCGGTCGTGGAGAGGGTGCGCAGGGCAGAGACGGCGGAGGCTTCATTCGCGGCCATTTTCGCGTGCATCAGGGAAGGAATGGCGATGGCGGCGATGACCAGGATCACGGTCACGACGATCAGAAGTTCGATTAATGAAAATCCCGCATCGCGCGTGCCACGTCGGCGGGCATGGATGGAGTCGCACATCGGCGTAATTCCTTTTGCCTCCGGAGCAAGATCTGCCATCTGCAGACACGAGTGTGCCGCTACAAAAAGGCTAGCACGCTAAAGTCAAGCGGGACATAGGACTAGGGTGACGATTTGGGCGCTCTGAGTACTAGGGGAGTGAATAGGGCGGGATTCCCCTTTGGGGGTCGACCCGGCCTACTTGGGGGGCGTGGGCTTGCGGGCCGATTCGAGCATCTCCCAAACGGGATCGGGGAGGTCGAGCAGGTCGTTGAATTCGCCCGCGCCGCGGAGCCACTGGCCGCCATCAATCACCACACATTCTCCGTTCACATAGGCCGCGGCGTCGGAGAGGAGGTAAACGGCGAGATTGGCGAGTTCATCGTGGCGGCCGAAGCGTTTCATGGGATGGGTGAGGCGCGCGTGCTCCTCGAATTCCTTGGTGGGCATCAGGCGTGACCATGCGCCCTCAGTGGGAAAGGGGCCGGGGGCGATGGCGTTCAGCCGGATATTGTGGCGGGCCCATTCCACGGCGAGCGAGCGGGTCATGGCCAGGACGCCGGCCTTCGCGCAGGCCGAGGGAACAACGAAAGCCGAGCCGCAGTCGGCCGCGGCGTACGTGGTGACGATATTGAGCACGGTCCCGGGCTGCTTCGCGGCAATCCAGCGGCGCCCGAGAGCCAGAGTGCAATGAAATGAGCCATGCAGGACGATCCCCACGACGGCGGCAAACGCGTTGGGGGAGATTTTTTCCGTGCGGGCGATGAAATTACCCGCGGCGTTGTTGATCAGGACGTCTATCTTTCCAAATTCGCGCTCGGCGGCAGCGACAGCGGCTTCCACCTTGGCGGGGTCGCGGACATCCGCGATGGCGTGTCCGGCAATCCCGCCGGCGGCACGGATGTGATTAGCGGTTTCGCGCAAAGGATCTTCGCGGCGCCCGACAAGAAAAAGCTTCGCGCCGAGAGCGGCCATGCGCAGAGCCATGGAGCGGCCCAGGCCGGTGCCGCCCCCGGTGAGGAAGATGGTGCGTCCCGCGAGAAGATTTTTTTCAAACATGGCGCGCTCCCGCAGAGAAACTTTGGGGGAGGATAGCACGGAAGCCGCGGTGAAACCTGGGGCCGATTAATGGGCAAAGCCGGAGATGCGCTCTTCTCTCGAACCGCTGTTTGAATGCTGCGCGGGGCGCGACAGGCCGCGGCGGGTTGCATCCAGTGTGTTGCGCAACAATTCGCGCGGGATGCTTTCCACAAACGGCCCGATGAGCCAACCGAGGCCGATGGGGATCTCGCGAGTGAGTGAAACGGATTCCGATTGAACGTAGGTGCCGCCGTCGCGTTCGAGGAACCTCCAGTAGCTGTTGATGCGCCAGAGAAAACCGTCGTCCTGCCCTTCCGCGAGAGCGCGCTCCGATGGCGTGCCGGGGTTCTGGATTTGCTGAACGCGAAGGGAGATGCTCCGGCTGGCAACGTGGGACTTGTCCAGCCGCTGGTAGTGAATTTCGTGCTCCATATCGAGCACCACGGTGATGATCCTCTTCTGGAAAATGCGCATGTAAACGCGAAAATCGTCGCCGGAATGCGAAAGGATTTTTGCGCGCGTCACGTCGGGCGCGTACAACTCCGCGTCGTGGTCATAGTCCTGAATGAGGCGGATTGTTTTTTCGAGTGTCGCGCCGGGAATGAAGATGATTCCGACCCAGTGGTGGATCATGCTGCCGGGATGCGGGATGGCGCGGCCGTTCTCGAGCGTCTCCAGGCGATCCATGCGCAACTGACCGGTCCGCACGGCGGCGTAGGCGGCCGCGCGATCCGCTTCGGGAAGGGAGTCCAGGGCGAGGAAGGCCCCGCCGGGGCGAAGTTCGACTGCGATCCGCGCTTCGGTCAATTGCACATAGCGGTCAAAGGCACGCTGGATTTCGGCTCTTCGCTCCAGGGCGCCGGGGCCGGCGAAGATTGAGGCTGGTAGCGTGGCGAAAGAAGCCACGAGGGCAAATGAAATGGCCAGAGAGAATGCGGCCCGGGCAAATGCTGATTGGATTGGGCGCGCCATGGAAATGAGTGTCTGCTCCCGCTGACGGCTTTGCAGTTCAATGTCGGACAATCCCGCCAATGCTGATACCTCTAATGCCGCCCCGGCTCAACTGTTTCAATTGGTTAGATGCGCGCTCCTGCCCGGCGGCAAAAGACAAGTGGCAAGTTGGGTTCCATCCATCTCATTCGTTGGAATTTGGGGACCTTTGCGGACCGGCGGTATGAGTGTTCGACAGGGCTGGCCGTTCAGGGAGGAAGATTTGGCGGGTTGGGAAGCTCGCTCACGCCCTCGATTTCTCGGGGGCGTCGTCCCCGCAGCGCAGCACCCAACCCGTCGAAGGCCATGCTGAAGGATGGGGCGGGCTTGGACAATGAACCACAGGCCCCAATTCTCTCGGTACCCGGGTTTTAGTACTATTACTCGTTCCAGGCCTACGCTGTTGGCCATGCGGCGGTTGGTTAACGGCGGGGGTGAAGGAAACGTCCATGGAACGAGCAGCGTCTGATAGAATTCACGCCGCGCAAAACACTCCGAGGGGGCAACGATGATGAGGATCCTGCAGAGGACATTCCTGGCCGCGGTTGCGCTGGCCGCTGTGCTGGCGTTGATGTTTACAGCTTCGCGGGCGCAATCCGGCCAGGCGCAGCCGGGCGGACCGCAGGCGGCGCCCTCCGCACCAGCGGTGAAAAAGGCGCCGGAACAGTTCAAGAACATCAAGGTCCTCACGGAGATGGACGCGGAAAAGTTGGTGCCGACGATGAATTTCTTCGTGGCGTCTTTGGGCGTCCAGTGCGAGTTCTGCCACGTGCAGGAAAAAGCCGAGAATGGGAACGACCGGCTGGTCCCTGAGAAAGACGACAAGCGGGAAAAGGTCACGGCGCGGAAGATGATCCAGATGACCCTGGACATCAACAAGACCAGCTTCAATGGAAACCGCAACGTCACCTGCAATACCTGCCACCGCGGTTCGGCGAATCCGGTTCCCGTTCCGGCGGTCCTCGAGACAGAGGGCGAGCGGCCGCAGCCGCCAGCGAACGCAGCGCCCGCGGCGGCTCCGCCGACCGTGGATCAGATTCTCGCTAAGTATATGGAAGCCATCGGCGGGGCGGAGGCGGTGGGCAAGATTACGACACGCATGGAAAAGGGAAATGTGATTGTCGGTCAAAATTCGACTCCGATCGATATTTACATGAAAGCACCGAACAAGCGCGTGTCCGTTTCGCACGGCCGGGGCGGCGACAGCTTCACCGCGTACGACGGGACGGCGGGATGGCTTGGCGGGGGCCGCGGCTCTCGCGATATGAACTCGATTGATTCGATGAGCGCAATGGTGGATGCGGCGCTGGCGTTCCCCGCGAGTCTGAAACAGGTGTTCCCACAGATGCGCGCGTTCCGTCCAGACAAGATAGGGGATCGGGAAGTAAACGTCATTCAAGGCCGCGGGCCGGGGGCTCCGGGGACACGCCTTTTCTTCGACGCGCAGACCGGGCTGCTGGTGCGCGTCATCCGCTACAACGAAGCCGGCATGGGCGTGATGCCGGTGCAGGTGGATTATTCCGACTATCGCGCGGTGGACGGCGTAAAGGTTCCCCACCACTGGACGCTGGCGCGGCCGGGAGGGCGGTTCTCCATTCAAATCGACAGCGTGCAGCAGAACGTGCCGATTGATGACTCGAAGTTTATGAAGCCCGTGGCCCCCCCGACGCCTGCGGGAGGGACCCCTCCCACCGGGCACTAAACGCAGAGAAACAGAAATGGTGAACGGGCTCCGCGCGTGCGGAGCCCGTTCTGTTTTGCTGTGGCCCCTCCTCGATACAACTTCAAATTACACGCAGGGTCATGCCTGTTTCACGATCACCTTCCCAGTCATCCGCGGATGGATGGAGCAATAGTAGTTGTAGGCGCCCGCCGCGCCGAATGTGTAGGAGAAACTCTGGTCGGAGTCGAGAACCGGCGAAGCAAACTTGTTTTCGGTGCTGATAACGTTGTGGGGCACATCATCCTTGTTGGTCCAGGTGAGTTTGGTTCCCACGGGAACCATGAGGCTGGCCGGCGAAAAGCTGAAATTGTCGATGAAAATTTCGTTCGCGCCGGGTTTGCCGGTCGAAGGTTTCTTGTTCTCGTGGGACATTTCCATATCGCCCATGGCCGCCGCGGAAGCGAGTGGCGCATCCACAATGCCCAGCGAGTGTGTGCCGCGCACAAAATTCAGCTGCGTGATGCCAAGCACGCTGCGGAGCCTCTCGGCGGGCACCTTCATTGGCCCGGGGGAAGGCGCGGCGCCCGGCGCGGGCTGCGGGAACGCCGTGGACATCGCGGTATGAAAGGTCACATTGCCTTCGATCTTCTGCATGGTTTGGTGGATGTGGCCGTTGAGTACGCTGACGGATCCGAAACGCTTGAGATAGCCAAGCGCCTGCGCGGAATCGTCGGTGCCCCATCCCCATTCCGGATAGATGTTCCATAGCGGCATGTGCGCGAACACAACAACGGGCGCGCTCTTGGAGAGACGTCTGACGTCATCTTCCAGCCACTCCAGTTGTTCGGCTCCAAGCGAACCCATGCCTCCAGCCTTGAGGTTCATCACGTTGACAAGTCCAATAAAGT